>NZ_JAVRBS010000003.1:183933-439584 GCF_034531155.1 Nostoc sp. ChiVER01
ACCTTTGTTGCATTGACCTGCACCTTTGTTGCATTGACCTGCACCTTTGTTGCATTGACCTGCACCTTTGTTGCATCGACTTGTACCTTTGTTGCATTGACTTGTACCTTTGTTGCATCGACCTGCAAAAATTAACCTACCCTATGTTAGGCAGTAACTTTAAAAGACTTGTGTGTACACAGTAGCCTTGTCAAGGAAAGGGAACTAGATCGCTGTTTCCCCCCTTTATAAGAGTGGATTAAGGGGGGTCATTTGACTTGTGTGTACACCGTAGACCTGCGGGGAGGGGAGACAAAGCACAGCTTTGGCGGGGTGAGGTTCTTCGGGTTTAATAAGTAATCAAGCGGACATAATATTAAACCCAAAGAAGCCTACTAGCAAACTCTCGCTCCTACTCATCACTTAAGGTTTCAATCAACAACTCTACCTGTTGCTGTCGCTGCTGCAAAAAACTTTCGCACTGACGCAAATACTCAACAGCACTTGCAAATTGCTCAAATACAGCTTCTAATTCCAACTCACCTGATTCAATACGAGCGATAATTCCCTCTATTTCAGCAACCTTTGCTTCATAATTCCAAACTTCCTCAGAACTAGAAGCACTCTTGCGTTTAACCATTCAACTCTTGGCGTCCTTGGCGTCTTAGTGAATCAGCGCTGTAGGCGGGTTTCCCGCCGTAAGCGACTGGTGAACCCAGAGGGCGGTTCGTTTACTTCCATAACCTTCACTTTAACCCCACCTTGCCCCAACTGAATCAACAAATCTTCTCCCACAGTCAACTCCGCCGCAGAACGAGCGATCGCCCCATCTTCTTGCCTCACCACCGCATAACCACGCTGCAACACTGCTTTCGGGTCAAGACTAGCTAACTTTTGCCGCAATAATTCTAAATGCTGCGTTGCTTGCTGCGATCGCCCCATCGTAATTTGCACCAAATGCTGACGCTTCCAACCTAACTTGTCTACCTCCAGCTGCACTTGCCGATCTAAACGCAAACGTCGCAAACGATTTCGTAATACTTGCAGTTTATTCTCAGCATTTTCCCTAAAGTCATGCACTGCCTCATGTAAAGCCATAACTCGCCCCCGATGCTGAGTATACAACTCTGAAAGTGATGGCACAACTCTTTCTGCCGCCGCAGTCGGTGTATGCACACAAGCATCTGCAACTAAATCTGCTAAAGATTCATCTCGTTGATGGCCAATACCAGTAATTACAGGAATGGAACAAGTAGCTAGCGATCGCACCACTCGTTCATCATTAAAACAAGCCAACTCTTCAACAGCGCCACCACCCCGCGATAAAATTAGCACTTCGGCGCGACCATCTTTTTCTACCCGTTCAATAGCTTTAACGATAGATTCCGGCGCTTGCTCACCTTGTACTGTTGCGGGAGAAAATAAAACCTGTAAACCTGGATACCTTTGTCTAAGAGTTTTTTGAATATCACCCCAAGCAGCAGCCGTTGGTGAAGTGACAACAGCGATCGTTTGGGGATGAGTTGGGAGCGATCGCTTTCTTTGCGCGTCGAACAACCCTTCAGCCAGCAAGCGATTTTTTAGTTGTTGATAGCGCAACGCCTGTAAACCAACACCAGCAGGTAGAGTCTGCCAAACTGATAACTGATACTCTCCCCGTTGCGGATATAGGCGAATACTACCCAAAATGATTATCTGTTCGCCAGGAACGGGTATCTGGGCGAGTTTTGGCAATTGGCTATTCCATACCACACACTTAATTCCGGCGGTGCGATCGGTATCTTGCAGCGTAAAAAATAAACCACTGCGATGGTGGTTAGCACTGGAAACTTCGCCAGTTACCCAAACTTGCCGTAATTGTTCATCTTGCTCTAACAGCAAGCGGATATAGTCAGTTAATCCAGAAACTGAAAGTGCAGTATTGAGAATCAGAGAGTCGGGAAGGTCGAAAGTCATCAAAGATGCCTGAAAGCATTTATCTGGAGCGATTCTAGCATTTTAATAAAAACCAAAGGTTAACCTAATAAACGGTTCAATCTTTTGTAAACATCATCATCATTGCGCTTACCGACTAAAATCCTAGAGTGGCAAAGCTAGCTAGAGCAAAAACTTAAACGTAGTAAATTCGTTATTATTGAAAATTTTGGTTTACCTATTTACGCCTATTTCAATCGTTAAAAATCTACTCTAGCAAGTTTTACCACTCTAGCTAAAATCACTTCTACTAAATCTTGCTCAGGAAAACGCCTGTAAATAATTCGATATTCACCACTATCAATTCGATATAAATCCTGATAACCCGATAGCTGCTTACTATCAGTGGGTAATGGCTCAACATTCAAAGCCAAAACCTTTTTTGCAATCTGTGCTGCTATTTTAGGCTGTAAACCGTTGAGAAAATCAAGAACAGTTGCTAGACCATCAAGCTTCGCCATTAGCTAAATGCTCTAGTGCAGATGTAAATGCCTCTGTACCAATCATTTTGGACTGACTTAGAGCAACTTCAGCAGCTTGACCGAAAACCATATCCTCTAATTCTTCCAACCGATTAATTAATTTTTGGTAGCTCTCTGCTGAAATAATCACATGGCTAGGCCGTGATTGCTTGGTTAATAGAACTTGGACTGACTTAGAGCAACTTCAGCAGCTTGACCGAAAACCATATCCTCTAATTCTTCCAACCGATTAATTAATTTTTGGTAGCTCTCTGCTGAAATAATCACATGGCTAGGCCGTGATTGCTTGGTTAATAGAACTGGCTCAGTAGCAGCCTTGTCAAAAACCTCACCGTGTTTGTTGCGAGCATCAGTTAGAGTGTAGGTCTGCATAGTAATTGTGACTATTTTAGACATTTTGACTATATTTTAGCAGATAACTCTTCTTAAGTTTTTTATTCTGTGTTAGCTGTTTGTTGGGGGATGTTGTCTAACCAGTGTAATACCCTCTTAATCCTTGTTCTGTGCCTGTTTAAGCCCAATTTCAGGATAGATTCATTTCTCGAGATTCTCCCCCAACTTGTGACAGCATTGACAATGCCGCCGCTCCCAACACCTGAGCATCAAATCGTTTTCAAATCGTTATCAGACTGTAGAACCTGTAACCCTTAGCCAATAACGATTTGAACTCAATTAGCTGATAATACAATTAAATTGTCTTTAAGTGATAACTAACTACAAACAACCTATTGCTTTCAATAGCACCACAAATAAATGACTGGTAAGACTTCTGGAAAACTTTGTGATCTACTGAATTCTGATTGAACAACTAGGATCAGAAGCGAAGCTTTTATCAAAAACGAACCTAGCATTAATTCCTTGTCCACCCGCTCTATAGGGGCCACCTAAGTAATGTTGATTATTATCTTGGATGCCTGCATCTCCGGTATTGAATCTTGTTTGAGGTAGAAATCCGTCGTCAACGTAATAAACATTTGCTTTATTACCGCCGCTATTACGTCCCTTGTTAATTTTATAGTTGATTCTTACTACTGGGCCTAGAAATCTTCCAGAGGGAGTATGATCGATTACAATTGTGCCTGTAAAACCTCCTTTACTACATGAATAGTAACTAATAACGGCATCAGCCGTAGTTGGAGTTAAAGCAATGCCACTGCAAGCAACAGCCATTGCCGCAGTACCAATAACAAAACGGTTTGTAGCCTTTCTAATTTTACGAGCAGTCAAAGTATTAATCATTTCAGACTTTCTTTTTGATTGAGTTATACTTGCATTAATAAAATTAAAATGAATAAATACTAAAAATTTTCAACCCTATTACAAAACTTTAAATAGAACTCCATTCTCCCCACACCCCCAAATTACACCCAGTCTTACCTCGCTAGCACGGGGTTTGTTTTTGGTGATTGGGTGCGATCGCGGTAAAATAGGTATTCTCAATAAACAAGTAGAAACAATAGGCTTTAAAGTAGACAGCGTAAAGAATTGATAGTTTTTAACTCTAAATATACATTATTAGGAAAATTTCTGATAATAATAGGACTTACGCACTCGTGACATAAAATAAGCCTTTGCGATTACTTCGCTTCTCTACGAGAGGCTACGCCAACGCTCGTAATGACGTAAAATCGTAATCTTTGCGTAAGTTCTGAATAAGTGCGTCAAAACTGCGTCACTTTTTTGAAAACGGAAAAAATTGACGCAGAAAAAAACGCTAAAAGGTACATATTTGTAAGGTTTTTTATCAACTGGGCGCAAAAAACCGCTACTCTAGGGGAGATAATATGCTGATTGGCATGGGCGATCGCTCGTAATTTAGCAACCTCCGCAAATGCTCACGAGTCTGGTTTTACTCACAGTGTTATTTAGGTAATTTATTTTTTTGTTGAAAACCCCTTGCTTACCCAGTCAAAAAAAACTATCTCTGAATGCAAGTTGGTATCATTGTGCAAGACTACCCTAATCTGGTAGCGATCGAGTTACGATCTTATTACACCCTTTTTTTGATTTGAGAAGTCCTATTCCAGGATTTTCTGGTTAAAATAGTATATCTGTTCTACTCAAACTCCCAGAGCAACACTCCTTAAAACCATATATTAAGAGGCATTAGACGCAGGAATGGCTATCAACACCGATACTTCAGGCAAGCAAAAAGCGCTAACTATGGTGCTTAACCAGATTGAGCGCAGCTTTGGTAAAGGAGCAATCATGCGCCTGGGCGATGCTACCCGGATGCGGGTGGAGACAATTTCCAGTGGGGCGCTCACTCTAGATTTAGCATTGGGTGGTGGTTTACCCAAGGGGCGGGTAATTGAAATTTATGGCCCGGAAAGTTCTGGTAAGACTACAGTAGCGCTACATGCGCTCGCCGAAGTGCAAAGAAATGGCGGTATTGCTGCCTTTGTTGATGCAGAACACGCCCTTGATCCTACTTATGCTGCGGCATTGGGTGTAGATATTGACAATTTGCTGATTTCCCAACCTGACACAGGCGAATCAGCTTTGGAAATTGTCGATCAGCTTGTTCGTTCTGCTGCGGTTGATATTGTAGTCATTGACTCAGTAGCAGCACTGGTTCCCCGTGCTGAAATTGAAGGCGATATGGGTGACGCGCACGTTGGTCTGCAAGCGCGATTAATGAGCCAAGCCCTACGTAAAATTACGGGCAATATCGGTAAATCTGGTTGTACAGTAATTTTCATCAACCAGTTACGGCAAAAAATCGGTGTTACCTACGGTAGCCCAGAAACGACTACAGGCGGTAACGCATTGAAATTTTACGCTTCGGTGCGCTTGGATATTCGCCGAATTCAAACCTTGAAAAAAGGTACTGATGAATTTGGTAATCGCGTTAAAGTCAAAGTCGCTAAAAATAAAGTAGCGCCGCCTTTCAGAATCGCTGAATTCGACATTATTTTTGGTAAAGGTATTTCTACCTTGGGTTGTCTTGTTGACCTAGCCGAAGAAACTGGCATTATTGTTCGCAAAGGAGCTTGGTATAGTTACAATGGCGATAATATCTCCCAAGGAAGAGACAACGCCATTAAGTATCTAGAAGAAAAGCCTGAATTTGCTGACGAAATGAAAAAACTGGTGCGCGAAAAACTAGATAAAGGCGCTGTTGTTTCTGCTAACTCCGTAGCTAAAGCTAGTGAAGACGATGAAGACGAAGAAGTCGATTTAGAGCCAGAAGAATAAGGAATGCAGATTTATTCATCTGCAACTTTAATATGTAGTGGGTTACATAGATAGCTAACCCACGTTTTTTAAAGTATTGATGAGTTATAGCAAGCCTTAGAAAATGATTGCCACTATATGATGAGCAATCATTTTATTTTTATGACGTTTGTCCTTGGAATCAGTTAAAAGAAGAGGCACAAAAATTTTATATTGTGCCCCTGCGAATTGTGTATAGTTCACGCAATTGAAAATTGCGATAATTTCCAATTTTTTAGCAGGGATTCTATGGTATTTGTCTGCTAAAAAAGCGGTCTAAAATTTCTGATTTCTGTTCTGAACTAAAGTTGTCATAAGAATCTTCAAGCTTTTCAACTAATCCAGGATTTCTGAAAATCCCTGAATTATCATCTAGTTTTTCAGTCAAAAGTTTTGGTCTGTTACAGAAATAAGTGAGTATTTCTACTTGATTATTGCTTTTTCGATGTATAAGTTGCATCAATAACTCCATTGCTACAGTTGGCAACACGCGGCAGGTAGAACTCATGAAAAAATCAAAAGTCATACTACCTAGACGGATGCGATCGCCATCTTTAAGCTTGATCCGCCCAAAAGTGCGATCACCATTCACAAATGAGCCATTGGTACTGTTGAAGTCTATAAAGTAGAAGCCTTGATCATCAATATATTGAATAGCAGCGTGGCGACGAGACATATAACTATCAACAATACAAATACCACTGCTGCGATTACGACCTATTGTCCAGATTTGCTGTGGCTGCCGTAAACTTTGGGTCTGATTGTCACCCAAATTAGTCATCAAATAAACAGCAGAAGTATCCACTACACCATGTATGTAAGATGCCTTCCCTCTCGTCAACGACGGTTGAGATAGGTTTTCTAGCTGAAGAATTTCATCTAAAAGGTCACTATGGTGTTCATATAACTTAAGAAATACCTGATATAAACTTAATCTCCGTTCTATTTCTGTTTGTGCAAAGTCAGTCATTATACGTAAACCTTGTATTACCTGATTCCGGTTGTGAATATTCTGCTTCAGCCTACGACCAGGGATAATTAATTTTTAACTTTCCGCTACCATCTGAAAACTTGAATGGCTTAAGAACGTTAGATTTTACAGTTTTTAAAAACGAGATTCCCTGTTGTTTCTAGCCATGAAAAGCATGGAAACATCTAAAAAAAAGTATTATGATGCTTTATTATTTATTGTAAATAATCATTTGTTATTTGTAATAGATAATAATTATAAAGATTTAATTAAAAATTGCCAGCTATCTACGTATTTTTACCGGAAAATAGGATAGTTATTGACATTTGCAAGAGCGATGACTAGACTATCGTTCAACCCAGCTATAATAAGCCTGAATTATTTGCGATCAACAAGATCCCCGATAACTTTTACGATGTCAGGGATCTGCGGGTTGGGTTGCAATTTTTCCAAGTTAAATAGGATTGTTATATCATATCTATTTGGTCAGTTCTGAATAAATCTGAGTTTTCTTGATCAGAATAAGGGCTAATTTATCTAAGCTCATAAGAAAATAGAAGGCTTGTCAGCTTTGTAAAACAATAGATACTCCAGAAATAAATTATGCGTTACCTGAAACCCTTGTAGAGACGTTGCATGGCAACATCAAAACAATTCATTTTCGGAGATGTCTAATACAGTTGAGTTTAGGACTTGTCCTAAGCACCCTTAAAAAAGAGGGAACTAGTACCGCAAGGTGGAAGTCAAAAGCCAAAAGTCACATACATTTTAATTTTGGGGTTTCTGGCTGTAATAAAATAGTAAGTTTATTTCCGCCTTGCGGTACTAGTCTGAGAGGCAGGGTAAGCAAGTAACTCTCAAATTTAAACTTTCAATTTACAACAAGCCTCGTTTCCCATTGGGGCGGATGGTCATCCAGTTTGTTTTTGCTAGTGCAAGCTGCTCATCAGAAATTTTGGCACTGGTGAGATTAGCACCACACAGATTAGCTCCTCGGAGGTTGGCATTACTAAGGCAAGCATTGCTGAGGTCTGCGCCTCGCAGGTCTGCCCCTTCTAAATCAGCATGGTTAAGGTATGCTTTGCTCAGATTAGCATCCTTGAGATTTGCTCGAGTGAGACTGGCTCTGCCAAAGTCACTATTGTGAAGATTAGCTCCCTGGAGATTGGTTTTTTGCAATTGAGTGGAATGGAAATTTGTTTGGGATAAGTCAGCACCTTGCAGATCCAGCAAATTTAAATTGTGTAGAGCAAAATCCCGTCTTCCTTTCTGATAGGCAGTTAATAAACTTTGGGTATTTAATTTACGCTCAACTTTAGAAGTTTTAGCTTGTAAACTATTACTGTTGCTGTTAACAAAAGTCGTTGATTTGGCCATCCCAGAACCTTGGTGCGCTCCAGCTGCTTCTGCCTTGGCTCGTCTAGCGCGAATTGCTGCCGCTACCTGTGCCACTCCTGTACTAGTAGCAGCAGAAGAGTTGTTACATAAAACAGCAGAATTTTCCAGATGGTTGTGTGTTCGCTCTTTAGACCCAGTATCTGATTTAATTAATAAACCTTTTGCTAAACTTTCTAAATATGGTTCTATTTCCAATGCTCTGAGAACTTCTGTCGCTGATTGATAGCGATTACGTACAGACACCTCCAACATTTTTCGCAATACATTGCCCAAGTGGTCACTCACTTGCACAAGTTGCTCCCACATTATCTCGCCAGTGTTGGGATTGTAATCTAAATCTTTAGGAGTTTTGTTAGTCAGTAGATAAATGCATGTCACCCCCAGTGCATAGATATCACTGGCGTAGACTGGACGCATAGCCATTTGCTCTGGAGGTGCAAAACCAGGAGTACCAATGGCATAGGCAGTTAATGCTGTTTGTCCTGATTGATTTACTGCACCTTGGCTGATTTGGTTTTTGACGGCACCAAAGTCGATGAGTACCATTCTGGCATCTTGAGTACGGCGAATTAAGTTGGCTGGCTTAATATCACGGTGGATTACCTTTTGATCGTGGATGTATTGCAATAGTGGCAAAATTTCGCTCAAAAATTGCTTGACTCCAGTTTCGCTTAAGATGCCGTTAAGTTTGATCTCTTCCTGTAAGGTATTACCACTGATGTATTCTTGAACTAAATAGAATTGTTCATGATTTTCAAAATAGTCTAACAGTCTTGGTACTTGTGGGTGATTGCCAATCTTCCCTAAAGTTTTGGCTTCTCGTTCAAAGAGTTCTCTAGCCATCTGTAAAACGTGTGGGGCGCTTCCTGATGGGCGTAATTGTTTGATTACGCAACTCGGTTCTCCTGGTAAGCCTTGATCGTTGGCTAAGAAGGTAGCTCCAAAGCCACCTTGACCTAATGGTTTGATCACCTGATAGCGCTCGCGCAACAGTAGTTGCGAGCCACAAGACTGGCACCTTTGGCTATATACCAAATTTTCTGGATTGGGACAGATAGGATTTAAGCAGTAGCTCATGCACTGTCAACTCGCTGCACGAAGAATCACGGTGAGTTGTTATACTCTCTTTCAATTATTTAGATATTAATCAACTCTTGCCAGGTAATTTTTGCTGGAAATGCTTTGAAGATTATTTAAAGTTTAGCTAATTTTACGTAAATTAGTTGCAAATTAAAAAAATTATTATACTTAGAATGTTAAATAGTATCTAAATTATTTTTGGAGCGAAGTCGAAGTAGCGACTTGGGCTAATAGCGCAGAGCTAATGCTGCGCTATTGACCTATATCTACAACGGGTAGGGGAGAGGCTAGCACCAAGAGATGATAAATATCAAGTTCGGGTGATAACTTATAATAAAAAAATTTATCAATGTAGGTTAGTTGGGTTTTAGCAAGATCCCCGTAAGAATAGGGTAGTCAAACCCAACATCAACAAGGATAAAATGTTGGGTTACTCTCCTGCGTAAAACCCTTCTTTACTAGACGCTGTTCGCGTTCGGGTCTATGTTTTTAAAACGCTGTTTTTTTGGTTGTCGAGAAATCGCAAGGGGGCAGTGGCTCGTTAACCTACAGATATTATAAGTGTTTAACCGAACCTGATATAAGACCACACTAACTCCTTTACAGAAAATCGCTGTAGAATTTTGGATGCCCAAGTTTGGAGGCAATTTAGAATCATCTCCATTAATCGTTAAAAGACTATTAGCTGGCTTTCATATTTACACTAATCAGTTGTTCGAGAAGTGCAAAAACATCACTGCGACTGAGTTTCTCTTTACCACTAGCAAGGGCGTCAAGAGTGCCATTAGCCAGCGTTAAGGGAATTTGGCAAAAATCTAAGGCTGGGCCAGTAGGAAGGTTTTTGGTATAAGCTTCTGCCAAGACTAGATTGCGCCGGGCATACTCTTGCATATTTTCTGCACTCCAACCTTCTGGGAAAAAGTCTACCCCACGCCCTAAATCTTCAGTGTGGTTACGCAGGATATTAACTGCTTGTAAACCCCGACCAAACCCGATCGCCTGGGTACGGTTAGTTTGTGTTCCATCGTACCAAGTCCATAAGTCTGATAGTAACAATCCGACTGCACCTGCAACCCCAAAGGTATAACGATCCAAATCAGATTCTGTATAAATTTTCCAGTTTCTTTCAGCCCAGTAAGCCATCCGGTCTGCCATTGCAGCAGTGGCATCCCAAATTCGAGGCGCAATGGTCTCTGGTGCTAGTATCGACCATTCTCTAATCCTCACTGTGACTTCTTCTAAGGTATTCTCATACCCACTAAATCCTGCCAAGAAAGCATCTATCGCAAAGCCATCAACCCCTGCCTGTAATGTCAAGCTAATCGTTCTTAACAGCTTTACTTTAGTAGCGTTATCTAATTCGGGATGATCTTCTATTTCATCAATGGCACGCATACACAAATATGCTGATGCTACTGCTTCTTGTAATCCTGGCGGTAAAACACTAATTGGAATATAAAAAGTTCGGCTAGTTTCTTTGAGGATTTGCAATGCATCTCTACGTAAATTCATGTTTTCACTCCCCGATTGATTTTTGCACCACATGAAGTTTGCAGTTTTTTGATGATACTGGATATAGTTTTGACTAAACCTTAAAAACTATAGACTATAAGATACGCTAGTATTTCATCTAAAAATTAATAGTTTTTGGTGTTGCAATTAACAAAACTCTCAAATTTATCAAAGTCTAATTTAGTATATAGGGTTTTGGTCGCAAAAATCTTTAATGTGCCGTTTGATATAGCTATCATAAAGTTTTAGTGGATATATAAAGAATTATGCTAATATTTGGTTGATTAATGCAAAATTTTTCTATGAGGAAACATCCATGTCGAGATTTGAAAGTATTTTAAGTCTGCGTTAAATTGACTAAGAAATTATAATTATTGTATATATAAAGACAATTTAAGAGAAGCTGGTAATAGATAGCAGTAAATGTAAGCACCTTTAGATGCGAACTATGGTATGTCGAAGAGTCAGGGTAAGTTACATTAGATATAAAGGACTTGCGATACCTGGGTTGGGCTACGTCTAAGCTTGATGGATTACAGTGAGAACCTGCTTGCTGTTTAAGGTGGTATCAAGTGACCATAACCAAGAAAAAGAAGTTCCCGTATATTTACGAGATTGACAATAAAAAAGTGGGCTGTTTGCCCACTCAATAAAATATTTATGAATATTTGACCTCTCGTATCATGTCCGCTTGATTACTTTTTAAACGTGAAGAACCCCTTCCCCGCAAGCGAGGAGGAAGATTGGGGGGTAGAGTGTAGTAACTCTGGTTAAGCAAATTATTTATGCAAACACGAAAATTCGTTCAAAATTGGGCTAAATCATCCCATGATTCAGCAATGCCGTTTTTTTGAGTGAGATTAAAGCTTTACTCTCCACTTTTTACTTGTTTTCCAGTGGTGTCAGCCCATTAATTGCTGGACCGTTGATTACTTTTCCCTGCGTATCAAACCGCGAACCGTGACATGGGCAATCCCAGGTCTTTTCTGAGGAATTCCAAGCGACGATACAGTTGAGGTGAGTACAGATTGCCGAATGTTCGTGCAGTGTACCATCTTCATCTCGGTAAGCTGCGACTTTTGTCAAACCACGTAGTACCACTGCACCTGTACCGGGAGCAAGTTTTTCAACGGAATCAACATCGCCTGGTGTGACCCACTTTAAATACTGGGCAGCAACGTTAAGATTCTCAGAGATAAAATCACCGACTCCACCAAGTCTCACACGCGATGGGTCATAAAGTTGTGCCCAGCTATTATTTCGCCCTAAAATCAAGTCAGTTAACAGTATCCCCGCGATCGCACCGTGGGTCATTCCTATGCCTGTATCACCAGTAACGATGTAAACGTTTTGCTCATCAAAAGGGTTTTTACCAATGTAGGCAATACCATCATCAGAATTCATTACCTGTCCCGACCAGCGAAATAAAATCTCCTGTGCCATTGGGAAACGTTCTCGCGTCCACGTTTGGAGTCTGGCATAGCGAGCATCGGCATCGTCAGCTTGTCCGGTTTTATGGTCTTCGCCACCAACAATTAATACATCATATTCTTCGTCGATATTTTGTAATCTTACGTAGTGGTAGGGGTCAAGGGTATCCCAATAAAGCGCTTTGGCAACAGAACCACGAGGCACTTTTGCACCGATGACAAAAGTGATGTATGGAGCCTGCTTGAAGTGCATAGTAGCTAAGTTACTGATGGGTGAGTTAGTTGCTACTACCACAGCATCGGCTGTGACAACTTTACCACTACTTGTCTCAACATGAGCGGGTAAACCACCTTGAATTTTTTCTACGTGTGTCCCCGTATAAATTCTACCCCCACGCCGTTCTATGGCTTCTGCAAGTCCAGCTAGATATTTTAATGGATCAAATTGCCCTTGTTGGGGAAAGCGTAGACACACTCCTGTATCAAAGCCAGTTAACGGAGCTTTCTTCACCATTTCAACATTAGTTAGTCCAACTCGGTGTGTTGCTTCTAACTCGTGCTGAATCTCGTCTATTGATTTCAAGTCTGGCGGAAAAAGATAGCCGTCAAGTCGCTCAAAGTCACAGTTAATGTTTTCTTGGGTAGCGATCGCCTCTATAGTATTAATTGCTGTTGTATGACTTTGAGCAACCAGTTTTGCACCCTCTTTACCGTGCATTTGCTCCAGTTCGTAGTAATGATAACTTAGCACATTCGATACGTGTGCTGTTGTTCTTGCTGTTTGACCGCCACCAATGGGGCCATCATCCAGCACAACTACTGATTTACCTGCGCGGGTTAACATATAGGCAGTTGACATCCCTGCTATCCCTGCACCGACAACGCACACATCTGCATGAGTATTTTCGGTAAGCACTGGTTGCTCTGGTACTTCTGCCGTTGTCATCCAAATAGAAATAGTTTTACCAGAGTCATTTTGCATATTTTTAGAGTTTTAAGCCTAACTTAATTCTGCTGGAAAGAAGGTTATGAAGGTAAGAAAAATGGGAAACTAGAAGGGAAATATCAAAATATTTCTCCTTCTATGATTGTGCCTTTGTATGTCTTTCAACCTTCCTACAACCAAGCTAAGATGTGTATTCCAGCTTGTTATTGTATAAGCCTAGACTATTAATTGTAAATAATGTATCTGCATCATGATATACATCAAAATATGCTTTGTAGGGGATGGAATTGCTAAATATTTGTATATCTCAAAAAGATTTAGAGTATTTTATAAAACCTTTGACCTTAGAACAGTCATAATTTACTAGAGATGCAAGTAACATCCTCCTTTTTGAAGTGGATTTCCGTTAATACAATAAATTTTGAAATAATATTTTACAAAATATTTCTTTAGATAGATGTACACTATTGCCGAGGTGGCGAGAAAAAATATATTTGTATTAGCTATGGAGAGTCTATAAATGCCAGAGGCTGGTAAATTAGAATCTGTAATTAATTGTTTATTAATACTGACATTGTTAGCTTCTTGCAGTGGTAAAACTTCCGTAGAAGATATGGACAAAGAAGCACAAAATATATCTTCTTGGGTAGCAACAGTAAATATGGTTGGTGATGCCTGGATACGCAATGTTATACCAAATAATTATGCTGAACAAACATTGAAAAAAGCTACAGAAGAACTGCAAAAAGAAAAAGATAAAATAGACAAAATAAAATTATCTAAAGATGTAACACAGGATGATAAATCAGTACTATTAGGTGAAGTTATACAGTTAACAAATAAAACAGAAGCAATGTCTAGGGCTGTAGGACAAAAAAATCGTTTAGAGGTACAGCAAAAGCTTGGAGAACTAGCAATAGAAGAACGCTCGCTAAACAAGCTAAAGAAAAGTAGCAGGGCAAACCAATGAATAAAATTTTGGAAATCGCGCTTGGGATTGTTACCAGTATTGGTGGGTTTCTAGATGTAGGTGCGATCGCTACTGCTGCGGAAGCTGGGTCTAACTATAGCTTTCAACTAATCTGGGCAATTGTCTTAGGGACAATTTGTGTAATTTTTCTGGTGGAAATGTCTGGACGTTTAGCAGCAGTTAGCAAACATACATTAGCTGCGGCAGTGCGAGAACGATTTGGATTCAACTTTTATATTATTCCACTAGTTGCAGAAATTGTCGTTGATTTTCTGGTTTTAGCAGCCG
This sequence comes from Nostoc sp. ChiVER01, assembly GCF_034531155.1. Classification (NCBI taxonomy): domain Bacteria; kingdom Bacillati; phylum Cyanobacteriota; class Cyanophyceae; order Nostocales; family Nostocaceae; genus Nostoc; species Nostoc sp. ChiVER01. The sequence continues at coordinate 198,179 of NZ_JAVRBS010000003.1, forward strand.
AAATTGGTGGTGTTTGTATCGCCCTGCAATTAGTAACAGGCATTAGTTTCCAGTGGTTTGCTTTACCTGTAGCCTTTGCAATTTGGTTGCTACTTTGGAAAGGGACATTTGGATTAATTGAAAACGGGATTTCTTTTTTTGGATTAATCACACTAGTCTTTGTTGTTGCTACTTTTAAGCTGCATCCATCTTTAACAAAAATTGGTTCTGGTTTGTTGCCAACTGTGCCGCAACAAGACACCGCACATTATTTATACCTTGCTGTTGGCATTTTGGGTGCATTGATTAGCCCGTACTTATTTTATTTCTACTCATCTGGTGCAGTAGAAGATAAGTGGGATGAAGGGTATATCGGTGTGAATCGCGCCGTCGCTAGTTTGGGGATGGGCTTTGGTAGTATCGTATCACTGGGAGTGTTGATTGTGGCAGCACTGGTACTCAATCCCAAAGGTATCCAGGTTGATAGCTATGAACAGGCGGCGCTGATGTTGACAGAAACTTTTGGTTACTGGGGCTTTGTGCTATTCGCAGCATCTTTAGGGATTGCTTGCTTTGGTGCAGCACTGGAGGTAAGCCTCGACACAGCGTATATTGTAGCTCAAGCTTTTGGTTGGAATTGGGGCGAAAATCTTAAACCAAAAGATGCTGCACGTTTTAGTTTAGTTTACACCGTGTTTGTCTTTCTCGCCTCATTACTGATGGTATTTGGTATCGATCCGTTGCAATTAACTTTGTTTTCAATGGCGATTACAGCAGTGATTTTACCGCCTGTAATTATACCTTTTTTGGTTTTGATGAATGATGAATTATACGTTGGCAAGTATCGTAATGGATGGATTAGTAACAGTGTTGTCATTTTTACGATCGCGCTGACATTTGTTTTAGCGATCGTTGCTATTCCATTAGAAATTATTGGAGGGTAGAAAATGGATATTATCAGAGATGTTCTTGATAACCAATTAGTTGACCGTAATCAACGCAAGATGGGTAAAGTCGATGGCATTGTGATGGAGTTACGCGATAGCGAACCATCACGACTTGCTTATATTGAAGTAGGTGTGACAACCCTTAGTAAACGGCTAAATCCCCGTTTGGCACGTTTGGTAGCAGCAATTGCAAGTAAATGGGGCGCTAAACAAAGTGAACCATTTCGGATTCCGTGGTCAAAAGTGCGGGATGTTGGTATTGATGTTGAAGTGGATGTTGAAGCTGAAGCAACACCAGCTTTAGGGTATGAAAAATGGCTGCGCGATCGCATCATCGCACGAATTCCAGGAGGGGGATAATGGCAACTCGTGAAATTCATCTAGAATTGCTGCTGGGTAAACCAGTATTAGACTCAACTGGTAAAGCCGTTGGACGCATTGAGGAAGTACGCGCCGAACAACAAGGTGAAGAATGGATTGTTAAGGAATATCTTGTCGGTTATGCTGCGGTGTTAGAACGGTTATCTGCTTGGACAATTGGGTTAGGAATTTTGCGTCTACTAGGGGCGCATAAAATCTACAGTGGTTATACAGTACCTTGGGATAAGTTAGATTTGACTGACCCTGACAACCCACGTTTGCGTTGCAGCCTAGATGAATTAAAGTCATTAGACGAGAAGCCGCAGGATATATAGTAACTTGGTTTGAATAAGGCGGAAATATGATGTCACACGAATTGTAAAACGCTATAAGTGTTAAATATTTGTGGTTGCCTGCACTCTCTTTTAATTAAATTTAGTAATATTAAGTTTTTTATATTAATAAAAAATTGCCACTCAGCATGAGGTTAATTTGACTAAAATCTTCTATGTAATAGCTTTCAAAAATATTTGAAAAGCTAATTATTATATTTTCCTATTCTTTATCTTTTTTAATCTTCAAATGCCAGAAATTCAAGTTGGAGATATTAGCATCTACTACGAGATGAAAGGCAATGGTTATCCGCTACTCATGATTATGGGCTTCAGCTTCAGCCTTTTAGACTGGGGAGATATGTTCACTGATGAGCTGGCAAAACATTACCAAGTCATTCTGTTTGACAACCGCGATTCTGGAAGAACAAAAAGCCAGTCAACATACAATTACACGACTGCTGATATGGCAAATGATGTAGCAGGATTGCTTAATGCTTTAGGAATAGCACAAGCTCATATTTTAGGATATAGTATGGGTGGCATGATTGCTCAACAGTTTGCCTTGAGACATCCTACCAAGTTAAATAAATTGATATTGACCTGCACAATGGCTGGTGGCGATTGTAGCAATTTTAATCCAAATATTCAAGGAGATTTTTTGGATCTTCTTTTTCCGGCATCATACTTAGCTATCTCTAATAACCGGAAAAAAATAGAAAGTTTTTTCACAAAAACCTCACCCTATCACAGCCAATCAGATGCTTATATAAGGCAATTACAGGCGCATCATGCCCACGATACATGCAATTTATTGCAAGGCATTCAAGCACCTACCTTAATTATGACTGGAGATAGCGATTTGATCATTCCTCCTATCAATAGTAATATTTTGAATAACAAAATTTCTGGTTCAAAACTTAAAATTATTAAAGAAGCTGGACATGGGTTACTTTATAGCCATGTTGCAGGAATTGCAAAAATTATCACTAATTTTTTATCGTAATTCAACACCATACAAATAATGTAGCTACCAGCAATACTAATTGCTAAAACCTGTTATTTGCGGTATTTGTAGACTAGGACTAGAGAGCAACTATCATTGTGTTGCAGCCAATATTAACTACAACCAGCCTGCAATCAGGAGTTTCCACTAGTATTAGATAGTAAATAGACACAACGCCTTACCGGAGCTAGGTTGTGATAACTTACAGAGGCTGTTGATGAACTCCTGCTGCTAAAAATATCTGCTAATTTTTCACCCAACCTCTAGCGAAAGAAAGAGTTTGATGGTGAATATCTCTGTAATCATGAATGCGGACAAGTGTTTACCTGCTAAATAACTGATATGCCGCAATATTTCGGAAAACTACCCACTACTAACCAACCTTGGACAACTCTTAGCAATGTAAAAGCTGTAACTTCCGACAATAATATTATTAATTTTGACTGTGGCGACTCACGCCTTACTATCAGCGTACTTGCGCCCAATTTACTCCGCGTGCGTTTCGCACCAACTGGAGAATTTATGCCTCGGCGTTCTTGGGCAGTAACGCCAGATGATGCAGAATGGGCAACAACACCTTTTACAGTGCAAGAAAATGAAGCAACGGTAGAAATTGAAACAGCACAGATTCGTGTGTGTGTCCAGCGAGAAAAGTGTCGCATCGTCTGTTTCGACAAAGCTAATCGCCCTTTTGCCCAAGATGCAGAGATGGGTATAGGTTGGCGGATGGGTACAGTTGCAGGATGGAAAGAAATTGCAGCCGATGAACATTTCTATGGTTTTGGTGAACGCACAGGCTTTCTGGATAAACTCAGCGAAGTCAAAACCAACTGGACAACGGATGCCTTAGATTATGATGCACTGACTGATGAAATGTACCAAGCAATTCCATTTTTTATGGCTTTGCGTCCAGAGTTAGCCTATGGCATCTTTTTCAACACTACTTTTTGGAGTCAATTTGATATCGGTGCTGAACAGCCAGGTATTTGGAAGATGGAAACTCGTGGCGGTGAATTAGATTATTACATTATCTATGGCCCCGAACCTGCCCAAATCTTGGAAACTTACACTCAATTAACCGGGAGAATGCCATTACCACCGAAATGGGCGCTGGGTTATCATCAATGTCGTTGGAGTTATGAATCAGAAACCGTTGTGCGGGAACTAGCGCAAGAATTCCGTCAGCGTCGCATTCCCTGCGATGTTATTCACTTGGATATCGACTATATGCGGGGTTATCGGGTATTTACTTGGAGTCCTCAACGCTTTTCTAATCCAGCAAAACTCATTAGTGATTTAGCAGAGGATGGTTTCAAAACAGTTACAATCATTGATCCTGGTGTGAAGTATGAACCAGAAGGTAATTATCATGTTTTTGACCAAGGCTTAGAAAATGACTATTTTGTGCGGAAAGCTAATGGTGCATTGTTCCACGGCTACGTTTGGCCTGAGAAAGCTGTTTTTCCTGACTTTTTGCGTCCTGATGTGTCTAACTGGTGGGCTGATTTACACAAAAGCTTAACTGATGTTGGTGTGGCGGGCATTTGGAATGATATGAATGAACCTGCCATAAACGATCGCCCTTTCGGCGATGATGGTGAAAAGATTTGGTTTCCCCTAGATGCACCGCAGGGGGGTGATGAGGGACAAGGGGACAAGGGGACAAGGGGACAAGGGGACAAGGAGAATATCTCTGTGTCTGTTACTCATACGGAAGTGCATAACTTGTATGGGTTGATGATGGCTAAAGCTTGCTATGAAGGGTTGGAACGGCATCGAGGTTCGGAGCGATCGTTTGTGTTAACGCGATCGGGTTATGCTGGTGTGCAACGCTGGTCTTCTGTGTGGATGGGGGATAACCAATCGTTGTGGGAGCATTTAGAAATGTCTCTGCCGATGCTTTGCAATATGGGACTTTCGGGTGTGGGTTTTGTGGGTTGCGATATTGGCGGGTTTGCTGGTAACGCCACAGCTGAATTATTCGCTCGGTGGATGCAGGTAGGAATGCTTTATCCATTGATGCGCGGTCACTCGGCAATGTCTACTGCTCGTCATGAACCTTGGGTATTTGGCGATCGCGTTGAAAATATCTGTCGAGAATACATTAATCTACGTTACCAATTACTTCCCTATATTTATAGTCTTTTCTGGGAAGCGGCAACAACAGGCGCACCGATTTTAAGACCATTATTGTACCACTTCCCTAACGATCTGAAAACCTATAGCCTCTACGATCAAGTATTACTAGGTGCATCGCTGATGGCTGCACCAATTTACCGCCCTGGAGTTGAACATCGAGCTGTCTACTTACCTGCTGGCACTTGGTATGATTGGTGGAGTGGCGATCGCTACGAAGGCCCGATTCACATTCTTGCTCATGCCCCACTAGAAAGAATGCCACTGTATGTCCGTGGTGGTGCGATAATTCCCATGCAACCTGTCAAGCAATACGTTGATCAAGCGCCACTCGATGAGATCCGATTACGGATTTGGCCTGGTAATAACGAATATCAGCTATTTGAAGATGATGGACAGACAAAAGAGTATTTAGATAAGAATTTTTCGCTAACAGATATAAGCGTGTTTACACAGACAAACCAAACAGTAGTTGAAATTGGAGCGAGAATGGGAGAATGGACACCTCCACCACGCGAAGTAATTGTAGAATTTGTTGGGGTTGGAGAGCAACGTTTCCAAGATGATGGTAAGCGACATACTCTGCAATTTTGAAATACTCGCAAAGGTGGTTTAAAAAACCACCATTATTTCCTACTCTAAATTGTGCAATAAAAAATATGCATAGAGATAGATGAAAAGCAAGTCAAGGACAAACATACAATACAAGGGGTAGAAAAAGTTAAACCGTAAGAAATAGATAAGTTTACTACGCTAAATAGATGCGGTTAGAGAACAATCAATGTTAAATATTAACCGCTTGCGGCTGCAAGATATATCTAAAATCACTACAAATTCACTTGTCCCTAAAGTCGCAAGTGCGATCGCTGTTTTTGTTGGCAGCTTGGTAGTAGTTGGTTGGTGTCTTGGCATTGAAGTTCTTAAGCGTGGCTTCCCTGGTAGTCCTGCCACAATGAAAGTAAATACAGCGCTCTGTTTTGTGCTGTGTGGTATGTCGCTCTGGCTATTTTTAAAAGCAACAAATCAGGGGAGCAGAGAGGAAAAAACAATTGAAAATTCCTTTCATAGTTCCCTTTTAATTTCTAGAGTCTGTGCAATAGCTGTCACTACAATAGCTGCGCTTACACTTTGTGAATATCTATTTGGCTGGAATCTCGGTATTGACGAGCTACTGTTTCGTGATTTGTCAACTAGCATAGCGACATTGTATCCAGGGCGAATGGGGGCGAACACAGCACTGAACTTTATGCTGGTTAGCGTTGCCCTACAGATTTTGATTCATCCAAAAACCCACCGCAGTTATTGGTATGCTCAGATTATAGCTCTGATAGCTACTTTAATTTCCTTTCAAGCGCTGATGGGCTATGCCTACAAAGTGAAAGTTCTCTACGGACTTGCCCCTTATACAACATCAATGGCTTTACACACGGCGGTGTTGTTCAGCTTATTAAGTATGGGCGTTCTGTGGGCGCGGTCAGACCAGGGGCTAATGAGGGTAGTTACAAGTGATAGTTATGGCGGCTTACTTGCACGTCGTTTATTAATTGCTGCGATCGCAGTACCTTCTATATTGGGATGGCTAATTGTTGAAGGTCAACGGGCAGGACAATACGATCCGGCTTTTGCAATATCGGTATTTGCGATCGTCCTGATTGTGATTTTTACTATTTTGATTTGGCAAAGTGCTAGGGTTATTGAACGCCTTAGCAATCAGCGTGATCTTGCCCAAAAAGCACTTAGAACTTATGAAGCTAAACTGGGAAGTTTTGTAGATTCTAACGTCATCGGTATTCTGTTTGGCGATGTGTATGGGGGTATCCAACAGGCAAACGACGAATTCTTGAGGATGATTGGTTACACGCGGGAGGATTTGTTAGAAGGTAGGTTAAGTTGGAGCAATATCACACCACCAGAGTATTTATACTTGGATGAGCGAGGTGTCGCCGAAGCCAAGGGAAATACCAACGCTATTTGTACGCCTTACGAGAAAGAATATATTCGCAAGGATGGTAGCCGTATTCCCGTTTTAGTTGGTTACGTGCTGCTAGGAGAAAACCGCGACGAGTCGGTAGCGTTTATCCTCGACTTGAGCGATCGCAAGCAAGCAGAAGCAGAACAACAAAAATTAGTATCGCTGGTAGAAAATAGCTCTGACTTTATCGGCATCGGCACTCTTGATGGTCAATTACTCTACATAAATGATGCAGGCCAAAAGCTGGTAGGGCTTTCCAGTTTTGATGAAGTCAGGCAAAAGGCAATATTAGATTACTTCATGCCCAAAGACAAAGCCTATTTTCAACAATATATATTGCCGACTGTGCTATTAGAAGGACGCTGGCAAGGAGAATTCTGCTTTTGCCATCTCCAAACAGGTCAAGCCATACCAGTTGATTACAATATCTTCACTGTTACAGACAAGAAGACAGGTCAGCCAATTGCCTTAGCAACTGTGACTCGCAACATCAGCGAACAAAAAGTAGCTAAGGAAAAAATCTTACAACTAAACAAGGATTTACAGCGCCGCATTACTGAGTTACAAACTCTGTTAGATGTAATTCCGATTGGAATTGGGATTGCCGAAGATCCAGAATGCCAAAATATCAAGGTTAACCCTGCTTTTGCCAATCAGTTGGGAATATCGTCAGACACAAATGCTTCCCTCAGCGCTCCCTTGAACGAAAAACTGACAAGCTTTAAAGTCTACTGCCAGGGAAGGAAACTGTCAGCAGAGGAACTCCCAATGCAATACTCCGCAACTCATGGTATTGAAGTTCTAGGTTGTGAACTCGATGTTGTCCATGAAAATGGAAAAATCGTCAATCTATTGGAGTACGTTGCACCTTTGTTTGACGAAGAGGGTAAAACCAGAGGAAGCGTTGGTGCATTTTTAGATATTACGCAGCGCAAGCAGGCAGAGGAAGCACTTCTAAATCAGCAAAAATGGCTAGAGGATGTCTTAAATCTGATGCCAAGACCGTTGTTGTTTATTGAACCAGGAACGGCGCGGGTAACTTTTGCCAATCGTTCTGCTAACGAATTAGCTGGGGGTGAATTTCCCAAAGGTGTACCAGCCGCAGAGTATCATACAGTCTACCACTATACAGATGCGGCTGGCGATCGCATCCCCAATGAACAAATGCCAGGAGTGCGGGTTGCCCTTGGCGAACGCTTGAATGGGTTGGAAGTAGACTGGCACACCCCTGGTGGTGTGCGCTCTCTATTGGTATTTGCTGATACTTTGCCAGCAATGCACGGTCATCCGGCTACCTGTATCTTGGTGTTCCAAGAGATAAGCAACCTCAAGCAGGCAGAAAAAGCCCTCTCGTTAGGTTACAAAAGACTAAAGCTACTATTTGACACAGCCAACGATTTACTCTCAAGCCAGGAACCAGTACTACTAATCGATAGCGTCTACCAAAAACTAAGAGAGCAAATTGGAATAGAAGTTTATTTGAACTATTTGGTTGAGGATAACTCTCAGGTAATGCGGTTGGGGTCTTACAGTGGTATTTCTCCAGAGATAGCAAAGGAAATTGAGTACTTGCCATTAGATCAAGGGGTTTGCGGTACTGTAGCGCAAGAACGCAATTCCCTAGCTGTAGAGAATGTGCAGCAATCCACTGAGGCGCAAACCGCATTGATTCGCTCTTTAGGGATTACTGCTTATTATGCATACCCATTGATCGCCCAAGGACGGCTGTTGGGTACTCTTTCTTTTGGCAGCCGTACTCGGTTAAGCTTCACCGAAAATCAAAAGGGAATGATGCAAGCAGTATGTGACCAGATAGCGATCGCAATGGAACGAGCTAGTTTAATTGCTTCTTTGCAACAACAAACTGAACAGTTGCAAGAGGCTAACCGGATGAAGGATGAGTTTCTGGGAATATTATCCCACGAATTGCGATCGCCTCTCAATGCCATTCTTGGCTGGGCGCAACTACTGCAACGAAGTAAGCTTAGTGAAACCCTGATAGCTAGGGCTACGGAGACAATTGAACGCAATGCGAAGGCACAAACCCAGCTAATTGAAGACCTACTGGATATATCACGGATGATGCGAGGCAAATTACGTCTCAATGTCAGTACTTGTAATTTGGTTCCAATAATTGAGTCGAGCCTAGAGACTGTTAGCCTCGCCGCCCAATCCAAAGAAATCAATTTAAGATTTTCCCTTATTCCTTCAAAAGAAACGCAAAATTCAGATTTGGAACTAGGAATCAATCACGAAAATTTAAAATCAAGAGAATCACAATCCCAAACCATGTTGGGCGAAAATTCTCAATTCTTAGTATCCGGTGATGTTGAGCGCTTACAGCAAATAATTTGGAATCTACTGTCCAATGCCATCAAATTCACACCCACAGGAGGACGGGTAGAGGTGCAATTGTCTGTAGTTACTAGTCAAGAAAAACAAGACACAACAGATAAATACGCTCAGATTCAGATAATTGACACAGGTATTGGTATCAGCCTTGATTTTCTTCCTTACATTTTTGATCGCTTTCGTCAAGCTGATAGTTCTAGCACTAGAACCTATGGTGGATTGGGACTAGGATTAGCGATCACGCGTAATTTGGTAGAATTACATGGCGGTACTGTTTACGCAAATAGTCCAGGCAAAGGACAAGGGACGACGTTTACAGTCAAACTACCACTTCTGAAGAGTCCGCCCCTCTACCCCATTGCCCCTTTACCTCTCTCTATCCCTCTCTCGCTCCTTGGTGTACGCGTGCTAGTTGTAGATGATCAAGTCGATAGCCGTGATTTCATCACCACAATCCTCGAACAGTACCAAGCCGAAGTTCAAGCTGTAGCATCAGTTGCAGAAGCATTGCAGGTAATTACACAGTGGAAACCAGATGTTTTAGTTAGCGACATTGGTATGCCCGATGAGGATGGTTATTCTTTGATCCGCAAAGTGCGATCGCAATCACCAGAACTAGGGGGAAATATTCCCGCCGCAGCATTAACAGCCTATACCAGAGCAGAGGATCGGATGCGAGCTATACAAGAAGGTTATCAGCTACATTTGCCTAAACCTATTGAGGCAGCTGAGTTAGCTACAGTAGTTGCCAGACTTGCGGGACGAGCTTAGAGAAAATGAGGAATGGGGAATAGGGACTAAATTTTACCCCATCTCCCATTCTCTTTGTTACTAATATCAAAATTTATACAAAATATCAATCTTATTCCAAGGTCAATATCTGCATATAAAAATTATTTGGCGTTGTTGAATTGCGATTGCGTTAGCGTAGCGGGGCGAAGCCCATTGCGAATTGGTATTAGATGTATATTTTTACTTCAGTCTAAGAAATTTTTGTCTTTTGGGACGATAACTATTTAGGAAAAGCGGCTTCAATAGACTGGCTCTTCTTTAGTCCATTCTCAAGGGGGTCACTAGCGGGGGAAGATTATTTAAAGCTTATTGGAAGCGAATTCCGAAATAGGCAATTTAAGAATTGTATTGTAAAGTATGTAACATACTTTAATACAAATAAACTACATAAATTGCAAATTGAGTACTTCAAGAAAATAGTTGCAACACTTGGGTTGCTGCCATCAGCATGATTGGTCTGTAAGATTCACCCAATTTATTCAGAGAATCATCCAAGAAATAGAGAGTGCATGTTTTAACTACCCATAACTACTAATTAGCAGTATTTTCTACATTATAATTTTTCCTATGAGCGCCCTAACAAAAACATTAGTAAAAACAGTAACTGAAACACAAAAGCTAGATAGAATTGACTTATATGACTCAAAGCGAGCTGATTTTTTGCAAGAAGTAATTGAAGGCTTAGAAGACGGTATATTAATTTTAAGCCAAACTGGTGAAATAATTCATGCTAATGCATCGGCTCGTCGCCTTTGCTGTCAATTCAATCAAGGTAACTTCAACCAAAATTTTGTACCACCAGTCATTTGGAATTTTTGTGAATCATTATTCAATAGTCGGTATTTGTTTTCTGATAAACTTGTAATTCTGTCGGATGAAATTGTACTTGATAAGTCGAATATTTTTCGTATTAGGGTGAGGCTGCTAGATTTAGAGGGGTTTGAAGTGCCTTGTTTATTGGTGACTATAGAAAATCAATATGAATCTGTAAAAAATGTAGCACTCACTGAAGTTAAAAAATTTGATTTGACGCCGCGAGAAGCTGAAATTTGGCTTCTCTATAGAAGCAACTACAGCTACAAAGAAATTGCTACTAAGCTTTATATCACTATAAATACCGTGAAGAAGCACATGAAAAATATTTACACCAAACGCCAAGCAAATATGTCTTATGATTGAATGTATCACTTTATTGAAAAAGAATTTTGCAAGCAAGAATTCTTCTTCAATAAGTGGAGAATTTAAAAAAGCTACTAATTGAAGATCCCTAAAGATACATACGACTTACGCAATAACTCTCTAAAACTCTCATTTTTTTGTGTCCTTTGCGCCTTTGCGGTTCGTTTTTCCATTATTTTGCGTAAGTCCTGATACAATACGCTTGGATTAGCGCCAAAAATTTTAATAGGTTGCGCCTTGCTTAACTGAAACAGATGTAGGTTTAGTGGGGATATTAAATTCCTGAATTCAGACGTTTTTTTGTTCAGAATTCATGGTTTTATTCTTTTTTGATAAAAATTCATTTGTAAAATGCAATAGATGATTAGCAATTAAATTAATATTCACAAACAAGTGTTTTATGAATTAATGTTCATAGATTTTTGTGTTAAAACCATATTAGCTTTCACTTTTATGCAAGGTTAGTTAGTTTTAACGTGTCTTTTTTGAATTTTTATGAAACTTCTAACTATGGAGAATCAGGACTTTTTTGCAGGCGTAATAAGGTATTGTAAACCTGCCGTTTTAAGACATCATTATTTTGTAGTTCTATAGTTATTTTGTTAAACTGCTCAAATCTCAAACCCTTCTCTTCGACAACTTTTTGAGCATAGTTACAGTAATTCACTGCAATATCTTGAGCCTTCTTTGGAAGACCATTTATGCTATTAGAATCGTTACAAACAATTTGGGGAATTTCTCCGTTACCAATAAGTTTTTTAATTTCTTCAAAAGCACTTTGACGTGCTGGCTCCATTGCTAGCACAGCTTTAGCGTAGCTATCGATTTGAGTATTATTAACTATTGGTGTTGGAGTTTGGCCATAAGCTTTTGAACTAAATGAAAAAGCATTGGAAATTACACCCAAAGTAGCGATCGCGCCGAAAAAGAATGATTGGGAAAGGATTCGCTTTCGGCTAGATCGAGAAAATAAATCAGAAATTTTATTCATATAGTGTGTGACACGAAACTACATCAGGGATATTATAAGAATGTTGAATTATTTTCGGAGTTGGAAGTTCCAGCAACTGCTCAACATATCAAGCTTTTATATTTGATTGTCAATTTCCTCGGCATACTTGACAAAGTTCGATGACTTTAGTCTGGAGTGTTGTTATTTCTGATGCTCCTTGCTTAAGACTCACTTCTAATTCCAATAGTAGGGGTAAGCAAGAAATTAACTGTTGCACAGAAAGCAGCCTGATTTCTTGCTGTAAGAAGTAGATCCGTTTGGGATTACCGATATCAGCAGCTTGAGCGATCGCTTGTTGATTGCGCTCCCCACTTTCTATCATAATCTTCACCCACAGCCATGTGCGAAATTGTCCAATCAGTGTGGCTACTATCCGTAATCCCGGCTCGGAAGCATTACTCAAATCTGCCAGTGTGGTCAAAGCTTTAGGTGTATCTCCTGTTCTGATTGCTGCTGCTAATTGTAAGCTATTTTGAGTAGTATTTCTTACTAACTTGGTAATAGTATCTGTGTCTAAAGGCTTATTACTACCTTGAGCATATAACCGTAGTTTCTCTAACTCATTGTAGAGTATGCGTGTATCATTTCCTACAGATTCTGCTAAAAACTGGGCAGCATTAGCAGTTAGTTTTACGCCCATACTCTGAGCTGCTTGATTAACAGATTGCACCAGTAATTCGGTTTTCCAAGGGGGAATGAGGGGAAATTCTCGGAATTCAGTAGCAAATTGTTTTAATAATTTTGTGGATTTGAGGCGTTCATCTGGCTTGTTCCGGCTGGTAAGTAATAAAAATGAGTTTTCGGGAATAACTCTTAGCGATCGCCCCAGTTCTGCTAGCACATTCTCTGGACACTGCTGGCAAAGAGTAGTGTTTATCAGCCATACTAAGCGCCCACCAGCGCCAAAAGTGGGTGTCATGACCTGATTTAGCCCCTGGATAGCAGCATCAGCTTGATCTGGTGTGAATGCAGTGTAATTAAAACTTATCCATTGGGGATCGAGGACGCGATCGCGCAGCATAGCGATCGCTTTTTCCATAGCAAAATCATCTTCACCCCAGTAAACATAAATTGGCATAGACTAACCTCGTATATTAGGGAATGGGGCATTGGGCATTGGGCATTGCTTATTCTTCTTGTCTCCTCATCTCCCTCATTTCCCCCTGCTCCCTGCTCCCTGCTCCCCTGCCTCTTCCCCACTCCCAAAATTAAATACTTTTAAAATCATTCTGTTAATCAAGGTAATTTTCCCTAAAATCTATCAAGTGAGAGCATGAGGCTATGAAGATTGGACGACAACTATCAAACCTACTTAAATCGGTTAGCACGGCTAACGCTGCCAGAAGCCTACAGATCCCAAGTCCAGCATATCCAGGAATCTTCTAAATTTCAGCCACATTCTGGGTTGAGACAAGCAGCGTCCTTTCCTGGCTATACGCTAATTACCCCGCCAGCAGGAGAAGAATCGCAAAATTCTGCTTTCTATGACAAATTACAGACTTACCAACAGGAACTTTTGCAGTTGCCTGTAAGCCGTGATTTGATTGTGCCTCTACCTCCTGCTAGCTTCCATATAACTTTAGCGGATTTAATTTGGGACAATGCTTATCTTGATGCCTGCGAAAAAAATCCCAAATTTGACGAAGAGTTACACTCTTGTTTAGCCGAAACCTTTCAGCAATATCAACAATTGATGACAAATAGGAGTCATCCGATTAAATGGCAAATGCTGGGACTGATACTGATGCCAAGAGCTGTAGCTGTTTGTCTAGTACCCCAAGATGAACGTTGTTACGAGGAAATTATTAAATTTCGCCGAACAATTTATCAAAATCCCAAGTTAATTGCTTTGGGTATTGAGCAGCATTATCATTTGACAGCCCATGTTACATTAGCCTATTTTGGGGAGGTTTCATCTGACTTAGACCGCACAAGTTTCAGCACAATGCTTTCTCAATTGAATGATCAATGGTTGTTAAATTTGCCAGAATTTTTGATCAATCGCGTCGAATTGCGAAAGTTTGACAACATGACACACTATTATCGTGAACCAGACTGGCCGATTTTAGATTTTTAAGTCATTAATTAGCAGTTAGTAGTCAGTAGTTTCCAATTACTGACTACTCAATTTCTAAACAACTTTAGAAAAACTTATTAAAATCCTGTTTATTTAAATGCCCCTACTAGCATGTTTGTATCATTATTAAAGTCAAATGGTATTAATTTTATAGAAACATCCTTTAAGTTAATCTATGGGAACGTTGGGATTTTTGAAATAATTAGGATATACCCAAGAGTAAAAACGCTAAAATTTACAGATATTGACAACGGGTTAGATTGATGAGTCCGTCACTCGAAAAAATTTTAAGCGAGATTGAGCAACTGACTCCACAAGAGCAATTGACCGTAATGAGGTATTTGGTAGAGCAGATAAAAAAGCATATTAATCAAGCTCAACCAAAACCTAAGTGGAGCGATTTGAAGGGTATGGCTCCCTATCCGTTATTAGGTGAGGATGCTCAGGAATGGGTTTCGCGGACTCGACAAGAAGGAGATGAGCATCGAGAACGGTTGTTCCGAGAAGAGGAATGAAAATTAGTGATGCATTAGCAAATGTTTCTCGCTTGTTTCTCGATACAGCACCTGTAATTTATTTTGTAGAACGCAATCCGCAGTTTGTGAATTTAGTCGAGCCAATTTTTGAGCGATTGTCAAATGACATTACAGCAGTAGTATCTGGGATAACGTTATCAGAGTGTTTGGTAGGTGCTATACGTCTGGGGTTAGCTGACTTAGAGCAAGCTTTTGTCGATGTGTTGCAACAAGAACAAGTGGTTTTTGTGGAGATTAATGCTACTATTGCACGAGAAGCTGCGAGAATTCGGGTGCGCTACAACCTTCAGTTACCCGATGCATTGCAGGTGGCAGCGGCAATAATTGCTGGTTGTGAGGCATTTTTGACCAATGATGCAGCTTTGAAGCGGGTGACGGAATTAAAGGTTTTAGTGGTGTGTGAGTTGGAAAGCGAGAACCCGTAATTACACACTAGTTGTAGACATACATAACAGAGAAAATAAGCTCAAAGATAAATTGTCTTTTAGCTAAACCTAGTTTTTCACCAATGCTCTAAATAAAATATCTTGCCTAAAATTCTGGTTGTTGATAAACAAGATAAACAGCTTCTAAAAAGACATCAGGTGTAACAGCTTCTGGCAATTTTTCTAAATTAATAATAGCTTTAACTTGGTCGGCTAGCTTTAGAGATAGTGATGCTTTTGCCTTTAATGACATTGCACCACGACGCTGTAAATACTCACGAATCACAGCAAAATCATCTGGCATTAATTGCGAAAAATCAGCAATTTCGATTAACTGTTCATGAAGTTTTTTTGCCTGTTCTGAAATTATCAATGTTGCAGATACAGTGGGTATTTGGGCTTGAATTACAATTGTGCCAGCAGCTAAATCACCTAAACGCTTTTCTCGATGACTCAACATAATTAAAAAAGCACCAATAAACAAAGTTTCATCAAAAGGTCGTAGTAAAGCACGTAGCGTTGCTTGTTGTAGCCCGATGAGTCTACCATCATCTCGAACCACGCGAATTTTAGCAACCCGTTTACCAGGGGTTTGCCCAAACCATAAAGTTTCAAAAATTACAAAATATCCTACGTAAATAATAAAACTAGCAAGGAATGCGATCGCTATCAACCACAAAGTCACTGCGGTACCGAAAATGTCTACCCAGAAATCTCCTAACTGATCTGAAACGATAGACCAAGCTACAATAAATCCCACCAAAATCACAGCCAAAACGTGATAGTCAATGATCAAAGCCCAAGCGCGATTTCCGATTCCAGCAAGAGTAAATTCTAGTTCTACACTTTCTGGAGTCTGGAATGTGATGCGATTAAAAAAGCGCATATTTTAGCTAATTCAAAATTAACAGAGTTGAATTTAAATGTTGAGTTAACGAAAATCCGACGAAGGAGGTTCTCGTAATTGCAAACCCAAACCCTCACGCCGACTTCGCAAGTCCAAGTATAAAACAGCTTTTAGTGCTTGCCAGAATGGCATCACAAAAACTCCACCTACTAAGCTGCCGAGCCAAGAAATAAAATACACAATCGAGTAGATAATAGAACCTTGCTCAAGCTTTAAGAGGAATAAGCTGGGTATATAGTTTAATACAAACACTAACGGTAATGTAACAAAAAAAGCAACTAAAACGATGCCCACAATGCGAAGTACCGAGGCTTTAGTTAGCTCCCAACTTCTAGCGACACTTTCGCCACCGTTAATATTTTCCTCAACTGCTAGCGGTACCTCAGCTACTACCCAACGGGAGTAAAACCAAATTAGTCCTAATAGCACAATACCTACTGTTACAATTATTGCCAATGTGGTTGCGACTACAACGCCTGTAGTACCTAATATGCTTCCTAATACTACTCCTAGCAAGCCACCCACAATACCACCAGCGATCGCTAATCCAAAATAAATTAAAAACAAAGATATTCCTACTTGGAAACCAACTCTTAAAAATGACCACAAACGCGGATTAACATGGCTCCTGGCGGCTTGAATGCTTTCAGGTTGGTAAATTAATTCTCCAAAAGCCAAGCGGGAAATGAGTCCAGAAATGGCTGCATATTTTGCCCAGCCATAAATCGGAACTAGAATCCACAAGTGAGCGATCGCAGCCAGATTAAGATAAGTTTTCAGATGAGAACGATACAACCGCACGGCAGCACTAACAACGTTACCAATACTCAGTGGTTGTATCTGACCAGGAGATCCAAAACTTTCAGACATAATGGCAAATTTCCCTTGAAATTACGGAGATGAATTTGAAGCTATCTTAAGCTAAGTTAAACTCAGTGTTCCCAAAATTCATGAATATTCAACGTTGGATTGCGCGACGAGAACCAAATTGGCAGCGTTTAGATGCCCTATTAAGGCAGATAGAAAAAAAAGGGTTAAAGTCTCTACGGGCGGCAGAAATTAGAGAGTTAGCGAGTTTGTATCGTTCAGTCGCGGCAGATTTGGCCCGTGCCCGAACTCAGCAAATCGGCAACACTTTGATACAAAGTTTACAATCTTTAACAACTTGTGCCTATACGCAGATTTACCAAGGTTCGCGGCGACAGGAATGGCAGGCAATCCTAAAATTTTACCAATGGGGATTACCATCTGTAGTTCAGAAAACATTTGCATATATTGCTGCTGCAACGGCGCTGTTTCTACTAGGAGCACTAGTGGCTTGGTGGTATTCCTGGCAAAATCCCAGCTTTATGCCTTTGATCGTACCTGAAAGTTTGATTACCAAGGTGCGAGATGAGCATAAATTATGGATGGGGTCAATTGTCGGCGTTGAACCTCTAGCATCCAGCAGTATTATGATCAATAATCTGTCTGTGTCTTTTGGGGCTGTCGCCGGTGGTATCACGGCTGGGCTATACACAGTCTATTTGATGGTATTTAATGGCTTATTGATTGGTGCTGTTGGTACTTTAGTAGGTCAAAATAATCTGGCTTATCCTTTTTGGGCGTTTGTATTACCGCATGGTTCCTTAGAATTACCTGCCATCTTTTTTGCTGGGGGTGCAGGATTTTTATTAGCAAGAGCAATTTTATTTCCTGGTAAATATCGGCGTGGGGATGCACTGAAATTTTACGGTTCTCAATCAGTGCAGCTAATATTTGGGATTGTACCAATGTTAGTTATTGCTGGTGCGATCGAAGGCTTTTTTTCGCCTAATCCCAGCGTCCCTGAGGCAATTAAATATTTGGCGGGAATGGGATTGTTTCTACTTTTGGTGATGTATTGTAGCCGTAAGGAAACTTGAAATAATTTAGGTGGCGGCTGATTTTTAAATTGAAAAAATATTAACTATATAAATAGGAATTACGCACACTCTACGAATTCTTGGCGTTCTTGGCGTCTTGGCGGTTCGATAAATTAAAGCCATACAAAAGTTACAAAAAAAATCTTACACGCTCTCAATCACGGAACTCAAATGGGTTGGTTAATTGACCCTGACGAGCGATTCATTGCTGCTTATCCTGCAAGACAACAACCTTTACCTTTTGAGGAAATTGAGTCTGTTTTACCAGTGCCAGAATTCTGCCAGGGGCTACAGTTGAAGGTGGGTGATATTTTTGGTTGGTTAAAGGTGACTGCGTAACAAATATTTTGTTCAAGCTAACTTACTCTTCTTACACTGAAATGATAATTATAAGTTAATATAATTTATTTATTTTTAACTCTTGAGATTGAACTTATTTTTTATCATTAATTTAGCCTCATCAATCAAATTTCAAAAAAGAAAAAACATTTATAAATAATATTTAAACACAGCTTAATCTGTTGTTTATTCATTGTTAACCAAAAAAAATGTAACTTATCTTAAAGCTGGAATTACAGCAGGAAAGTATTCCTTTAAGTTAGAGGTTATATGATTTTTTCGACCACCATCTTGAATCGTGTCGTTGCTACCTCAGTGGTGACAACTTCTGTTGCACTTAGTCCATTTTTTGGCACGATCGCACAAGCTGAAACTCTCAATGGTGCAGGAGCAACTTTTCCGGCTCCGCTTTACGAACGCTATGCTCGTGAAGTAAAAAACAAGTATCCAGACTTAAAAATTAACTACCAAGCAATAGGTAGCGGCGGCGGTATTCGTCAAGTCACTGCTGGAACCGTTGACTTTGGTGGTAGTGATGCTGCAATGAAAGATAGTGAAATCGCTAAAGTCAAGAACGGTGTAATATTAGTACCCACAGCAGGCGGTGCTGTTTCTGTTGTTTACAATGTTCCAGGTGTTAATAATCTCAAATTATCCCGCAGTACACTACCGGCAATTTTCTCAGGTCAAATTACCAAATGGGATGACGCAAAAATTAAAGCTGATAATCCAGGTGTCAATCTACCAAATCAACCAATTAAATTTGTTGTTCGCGCCGATGGTAGCGGTACAACTTTCATTTTCACTAACCACTTAAGTGCTACTAGCAGTTATTTTAAAGGCAGAGTTGGAGTTAACACTGCTCCCAAATGGACTCTGCCAAACGTCCTCAAAGGCAAAGGCAACCCAGGCGTAGCTGCTTTGGTATCTCGTACTCCTGGTTCTATTGGTTATGTAGAATATGCCTACGCTGTCAAAAATAATCTGAAATCGGCGCTGATACAAAATAAGAGAGGAGAATTTGTTGCTCCTTCTTTACAATCTGCAAACGCAGCTTTGTCAACTGTCACTTTCCCAGATAACTACCGCGTTTTTGTAGGAGATCCAGGACAAGGTTATCCTATCGTCGGTCTTACCTGGATAATGGTTTACAAACAGTATGCTAATGCTTCTAAAGCTGATGCTATAAAAAAATGGATTAATTGGGTATTGAAAGATGGTCAACAGTATAACGATGACCTTAACTACACCAAAATTCCATCTGATGTAGCAAATCGGGTGCTTCAGACAGTGAATAACTCTGTCAAGCCTTAATTTGTAATTTTTAGGACTTATACATAAGAGATCCCCCAACCTCCTTAAAAAGGGGTCTAAAAGTCTCTTAAAACAGTGAACAATTAACAGTTATCAGTGAACAGTTATTAGTTAACTATTCATTGATAACTGATATCACTTTACTAGGAAGAAAAAATCTATTTTATTAGTTTGTAATGGCAAATTCATTGGAACCAGCCGACGGAAATTCATCAGATGATTTAAATCAAAGTGATGAAAATTTCAATCTCACAGCTATTGGCGGCACAAATCTCTGGTTTGACCAAGGTTTTACACGGCTAGTATACTTTTTTGCCGCGATTACCGTTGCAGTGCTATTTTTGATGAGTTGGGTAATTTCACACGAAGCTCTACCAGCTATTAAGCAGTTTGGATTGGGGTTTTTGTGGAGCCAAGATTGGGATACGGGTAATCAGCTTTTTGGTGCATTACCCTATATTTATGGAACTTTGGTAAGTAGTGCGATCGCTATTTTATTCGCCGTCCCAATTGGCATAGCAGTAGCCCTAGTTACTAGTGAAAATTTCTTACCTCCATCGCTCCGAACAACCCTAGCATTTGTTGTTGAATTAATTGCAGCAATTCCCAGTGTCATTATTGGTTTGTGGGCAATTTTTGTCTTTATTCCAGTTCTAGAACCTCTACAAAAATGGCTAGCCAGCACTTTTAAATGGATACCACTATTTAATACAGAAGATCCTTCTGGAACTAATATGTTGACTGCTGGAATTATTCTAGCCATCATGATTTTGCCCACAATGGCAGCAATTACTCGTGATGTTTTAATGGCTATCCCTAAAGAATTACGTAGCGCATCTATGGCTTTAGGTGGCACTCGTTGGGAAACAATTTTTCGGGTTTTGCTACCAGCTGGATTTTCTGGAATGGTTAGCGCAGCAATGCTCGCCTTGGGACGTGCTTTAGGTGAAACAATGGCTGTCACTATGGTGATTGGTAACTCTGCTCAAATCAGTACTTCTTTACTCAATCCAGGTTATACAATTCCTTCTGTATTAGCTAATGAATTTGCTGAAGCTGAACCTGGGTTACATATAGGCGCTTTAAGTTATTTGGCGTTGATTTTGTTTGGGTTGACTCTAGCTGTAAATATTGGGGCTGTACTATTAGTAAAGTGGGTTGGTAGGACAAAAAAATGATACTTTTTCACCGTGTAATAAGACATTTATTAATCAAAATTTGTAAAACTTATGAGTGGTTATATCCAGTCAGAAACTGATGAATCCCTAGCAACAGAATTATGCAGCCCTCTGCCAACAGAGCGAGTAATATTTACATACGCAATGAATGCGATCACCTTTGGTTTTACAGTTCTAGCACTCATTCCTTTATTATCAATTTTGTGGGAAATTTTCGTTAGGGGAATCTCTGGACTGAAATCAGAAATGTTTGTCAAAGCAGTTATTGATAATGGCTTTGGCAATGCCATCTTAGGAACTATAATCATGGTGGTAATTGGTGCTATTTTAAGCATTCCCACAGGAATAATGACAGGAATTTTCTTAGCAGAATTTGGTCAAACCAACTCAATTGCTAGTATTGTTCGTTTTATCAGCAGTATTCTAACAGGCGTGCCTTCAATAGTTGTAGGCGTATTTGCTTACGGCGTCATAGTTTTAGTAACTAAAGGATTTAGTGCGATCGCAGGTGGTTTTGCTTTAGCCGTAATTATGTTACCTGTAATTATACTGACAACAGAAGAATCCTTAAAACTTATCCCCACTTCTCAACGTCTAGCCTCTGCTGCTTTGGGTGGAACTCGCTTTCAAACCACCCTTCGCATTGTTGTCACTGCTGCAATTCCCGGAATTACTACAGGCATTTTATTAGCTATAGCTCGTGCTGCTGGTGAAACAGCACCATTAATTTTTACTGCTTTATTTAGTCTAGATTGGTCAGAAGGATTATTAAGTCCAACAGCTTCCTTACCAGTATTAATTTTTAACCTCTACAACGACCCCGATCCGCAAAGAAACCAATTAGTCTGGACTACATCTATAGTTCTACTAGGCTTAATTTTATGTGTCAATGTTCTTTCTCGCTTAGTTATTAAACAAAGAAGAATGAAATAGAATAAATAACTTTTTCTATTGTTTCGCATCTTGGTAGAATATGATATTAAAATGAGAACTCTTCAGTATAAAGCCTTGTTTTATATATTGATTAAGAATTACAAATTAGCAGCATGAGTAACCTAATACCAGCTATCAAAGTTAAAAATATCAGCTTTTACTATGGCACAACAAAAGCGATTGAAAAGGTGTCAATAGATATTTATCAAAAGCAAGTAACCGCAATTATTGGCCCTAGTGGTTGTGGTAAATCTACCTTTATCAAAATTCTGAATCGCATTAGCGAATTAGAAGGGCCTGTGAAAGTTGAAGGAGATGTAGAATTTTTTGGTCAAAATATTTATGCTCCTCGTGTCAACATCAATCGGTTACGCCGCCAAATTGGTATGGTGTTCCAAAAACCCAATCCTTTCCCGATAAGCATTTACGAAAATGTTGCCTACGGTATGAGGATAGCAGGCAGGTACTCAAAAGTAGAATTAGATGAAATTGTCGAATCTGCACTTCACAGTGCTGCTCTTTGGGATGAAGTGAAAGATAAGCTAGATAAATCAGCTTTAGGGCTTTCTGGTGGTCAACAACAAAGATTATGTATTGCCCGTGCTTTAGCAGTCAAGCCGAAAGTTCTGCTGATGGATGAGCCTTGCTCGGCTCTTGACCCCATCGCTACTATGAAAGTTGAAGAACTACTCCATAGTTTGCAGTCTGAATTGACAATTGCGATCGTTACCCATAACATGCAGCAAGCCGCTCGCGTCTCTGATTTTACAGCTTTCTTTAGCACTGATGAAAGTCGGATAGGTCAAATGGTTGAATTTGGCGCTACAGAGCAAATTTTTAACAACCCAATAGACCCCCGCACCCGCGACTACATTTCAGGGCGTTTTGGTTAAGGCAAGTTTTATCATGACTTAATAATTTTTGTCGATCAGATTGCTATATATAGAACTAATGTTTGATTGCTGAAAAGCTATTCCTTACTCCCCACTCCCCACTCACATAGATAATTTCAAAAATCAAATACGATTCCTAATATATGTCAATGTGACAAAGGTGGGTATAAAAATTTATAAAAGATGATTTTTGAAGCATAGCTTTAATATAAATCTTTGCTAACAGCTTATCTGCTGGTTGACTACTGTATAACTACGTAATTTCAATGAATATCCCCTTTTGGGAGTAACATAGTGAAACAGCGCTGCTGATTTGTACTACTTTACTTCGTCAACTTTTATTTCATACGTTTTGGGGATATGAGTAAACTAATTCCAGCCATCAGAGTCAAAAACTTCAGCTTCTCTTACGACGCTCAAAAGATAGTTGAAGGCGTGTCAATGGATATTTACCAAAACCAAGTCACGGCAATTATTGGTTCTAGTGGTTGTGGCAAGTCTACTTTTCTTAAATCGTTAAATCGTATGAGTGAATTAGAAGGAGATGCGAGGGTTGAAGGAAAAATAGAATTTTTTGGACAAAGTATTTATGAGCGTCGTGTCAACATTAATCGCTTACGCCGCCAAGTTAGTATGGTTTTTCCCAAGCCAAATCTTTTTCCCATGAGCGTTTATGATAATGTTGCTTATGGGGTGAAATTAGTTGGATGGCATCCGAAAGTAGAATTAGATGGAATCGTTGAATCTGCTATCAAAGCTGCCGAACTTTGGGATGAAGTAAAAAATAAGCTGCATAAATCTGCTTTAGAGCTTTCTGGCGGCCAACAACAAAGACTATGTATTGCCCGTGCTTTAGCAGTCAAACCGAACGTTCTATTAATGGATGAACCTTGTTCAGGTCTTGATCCTGTTGGTAGTATGAAAGTTGAGCATTTGATCCATAACTTGCGCTCTGAGTTGACAATTGTGATGGTTACTCACAATATGCAGCAAGTTACTCGTCTATCTGATTTTACGGCTTTCTTTTGTAGTAATGAAAATCGTATTACTCAAATGGTTGAATTTGGTACTACAAATAAAATCTTTACTAACCCTGTGGATTCTCGCACCCGTGACTATGTTTTCGCCCGCGTTAGTTGAAGTTTTTCTAAAATTATAGCTATTCAGTAAGCTACCACATAGTCTTGCGTAAATTAGGATTGAAATCTAATTTTTGCTTGTTTTGAGTTTTCGTTATGTTGAGCAATGCAAAGTGATGTTGACAGTAATTTTTTACACTGTATATTGAGAGGCAAGCATCTACTCTAGACTACCCAAATCACAAAATGAAATGTCCTCGGTGCGAATCTACTTTATATCGGAAAAATGGTCGTCGGAATGACAAGCAGAATTACCTCTGCAAAAATTGTGGGAAACAATTTCTTGAGCCTGCATTACCTCGTTCTTTAGAAGGTGAGTTACTTGCTAACAGCAATGGACATACTAAAGTATCTATAACTGAAACTACGGAAGTTCCTTTAGTAAAAGACTTACCAGAAGCAAAAATTACAGAGAAGAGTCTTAGCTCTTTTAGTCTTACATTAGCTGAAGAACTGCTGCAAACTATATTATCACCTGATTGGCTAGAATCTGCTACCTTCAACCAATTTATCCAAAAATTTCAACAAAAAACTGAAATTAAACATCAATTAGAGATAGGAATCTCACTTCTGCTTTTAGATGCAGAAAACTTAAAATTAGATATTAATTCAGAATTGTTTTTAGCTAGTGTCTGTAAGTATCCTCTCCAAGTTAAAATTGCATTTGCTAACTGGAGAAATCCCAGTACTGGTAAGCAAGATATTGAACTATACAATCGTGGTTATCAACTTGTCCATGTGCCTGGGGGTAAAGACAGTGCTGATGCAAAAATGATCGCACTTGGTGCTTGTGTCTTACGCTCTTATCCAACAGTTAAAGAAATCTTGGTCTGTTCTGGCGATGGAATTTTGATTCATCTCTGTAACGAACTTCAAAATCAAGGATTAATTGTTTACTGGGTACGTAGACAAGGACAAAATTTGCAAATAGAAAACCGGAATACTGGTAAATTAACTCATTATTCCTTATCAATGGCAACAGAAATTCCATCTTTGGAACAAGTGGTTGATAAAATTCAAGATTTAATCAAAACTGAACAGGAATCAATCAATACTCGATTAAATAGTTTAGTGGCTGTTGCAACTTTATTTCAAGAAAGATGTGATATTAATACTAAACATCATTCAAAACAACCAGAAATTGAAGAGATAATTCCTGTTATAGATAACTCATCGGCACAATCTATTCAAAAAGACAAAAAAGATTCTGTGGAAAATTTTGATGGAGAAACATTAGATAAATTACTATTAGAAATTATTCAAGATATACAAATTAAATCTCCTGAAACTAAATTATCTGTGTCCAAGCTAGGTTCAGAGCTACAGAAAATAACTAGAAAATCTCCTAATTCAATTATTAAAGAATTAAAGTTAGGTTCTAATTTCACCAAATATCTAGAATCATCTCCCACATTTACATTAAAGGCCAGTGGCAAGGAATATGAGGTAATACCGCTATGTGAATAAATACTTTCTACATGTGTACCTACAATCTGAGTCTGTAATTCAGTATTGTATTATGTAAAAAGATGTAAATAAATGTAAATTTTACAATGCAGGATAAAGTCGTTGTTATTGTCGGTGCTACTGGTGGCATTGGTTCAGCTTTAACACACAAACTTGCGCCAACTGGAGTCCGGTTGGTATTGGCTGCCAGAGATGCAGTTCGTTTAACAACACTGGCAAATGATTTACCAGGGCAAGTTTTGAGTATTCCCACCGATATTACTGACCCCAAACAGGTAGATACTTTGATAGAAAAGGCGATCGCTGAGTTTGGTCAAATCGATATTTTAGTGAATGTGGCTGGTGCTGGTATACTCAAGCCTTACAATAGCCTGGAACCTGCTGATTTAGACAAAATGTTAGATGTCAACTTGAAAGGCAGCTTTTACACCACTCAAGCGGCTGCTGAAGAGATGCAAAAGCGCAAGTCTGGTCACATCTGTAACGTGGTTGGAATTCTGGGCAAGCATTCGATGGGAATGGCAGCAGCCTATTCTGCTTCTAAGTTTGGTGTTGTCGGTTTCAGCAAATGCATGGCAGAGGAACTCAAGCGTTTTGGTATCAAGTTCACGCTATTCTACTTTGGTGGGGTAGATTCTCCTTTCTGGGATAACGTCAGCCTAAAAGTAGACCGGAAAAAAATGCTCAGTCCTGAAACTGCTGCCAATGCGATTTTCTTTGCCCTTTCTGCCGAACCGCAAGCTGTGCCAATGGAAATTAATATTCAATCTGATAGTCATTTGTTCTTTTAATGTGGGAGTAAGCTTACATAATTCTTGCCTAAGAAAGACCTGAAAATTTAGCAAAAAAGGCAAAATTTACAGAGATATAAGCTGTTATGCTGGATTTTCAGTATCTATGAAAATTGATCACGTTCATTTCTATGTAGAAGACGCCAAAGTATGGCGGGATTGGTTTGTCCACCATCTTGGTTTTCAAGCAGTAGCCGATCGCAGCATTTCATTTCACACTTGTACAGAAGTGGTAAAAAGTGGTGCTGTCTGCTTTTTTCTATCTTCACCACTGTTACCCACAAGTCCAGTAGCTGAGTTTCTGCGTCAATATCCCCCTGGTGTAGCAGATGTCGCTTTTGCTGTCGAAGATGTAGAAGGCGCGATCGCACTAGCTCAAAAACACGGTGCTACAATCCTACAACCCACCCAGGAACGCCAGGTGGGTACAGAATTCCTTAAGTGTGGCAAAATTGCCGCCTGGGGTGGACTGACTCATACGTTGATCGAAAGGTCATTAGTTTTTGACAAAGGACAAATAACTAATGACAACACTTTTACCGCCATAGATCACATAGTGTTAAACGTGGCTGTTGGTGAATTAGAAAATGCTGTCGCTTGGTATGAAAATATCTTAGATTTTCAACCTCAGCAGGCTTTTAAAATTAAAACCAATCGTTCTGCTTTACACAGTCAAGTCATGGTTTCGCACAACGGTAGCGTCCAATTGCCAATTAATGAACCAGCTTCCAAAAATTCCCAAATTCAGGAATTTTTAGATGTCAATCGGGGGCCGGGTATTCAACATATTGCCTTGCGAACAACTAATCTTGTGAGTGCGATCGCTAAATTTCGTGCCAGTAATTTATCCTTACTCTCAGTTCCCCAAAGCTATTACACGCAATTAAAACAGCGTCCAGGATTGCCTCTATCACCCTTAGAACTAGAAGCGATCGCTCAACAGGAAATTCTCGTGGATTGGCAAGAATCTACTCCTTTAGAGGGAGGAAATATTGCACCCTTATTACTACAAATTTTTACTCAGCCAATATTTGAACAGCCGACATTTTTCTTTGAATTTATTGAACGCCGTTACCAAGCTCAAGGTTTTGGCGAAGGTAACTTTCGCGCCTTATTTGAAGCCATTGAAAGCGAACAAATTAAACGCGGTACGCTGCAATGAAGCCTAAGTTCAAAATATCAATTGAAATTCATCCAGACTCTAAAGAAATTGATTTTATTGACAAGCAACTTCAAGATTTCAATATAGGCAAGATTGGAGATTACCAATATACGCCACTGTTTCTATTACTTCGTGATTCAGAAAAAAATGTCGTGGGCGGCTTGGAGGGTTTTATCGGCTTGGGATGGTTCCATATTGCTACTCTCTGGGTTGCAGAGCAGTTAAGAGGTTATGGATATGGAAAAGCACTTCTTTTGGAAGCAGAGCAAGAGGCTGTTAATCGTGGCTGCTTAAACGCATATCTTTTTACTTACAGCTTCCAAGCTCCCAAATTTTATCAGCACTTGGGGTATGAAATTTTTGGAGAGTTAGAAGATTTTCCTCCAGGTCATTGTCGATACTTTCTTAAAAAGAGTTTACAAAAAAACCTTTAGCTAGACTTGATACCCTGAAAAAATAGCCATACATCTGAGATAAACTTAATAAAAATTAACTTTTACCGCCGATGCTAAGACTTATTACTGACTTCGACGGCCCAATTATTGATGTTTCCGAACGGTACTACCGTGTTTATCAATTCTGTTTAGAGAAAACCCGTCGCCCAAACCAAATAGTGCAAGAACTTCCGAAAGCAGAATTTTGGCAGTTAAAGCGATCGCGTGTTCCCGAAAAACAAATTGCCTTGAATTCTGGGTTAGACGAAGCCCAAGCCCAAGAATTTGCCCAGTTGCGACGGCAAACTGTGCATACAGAACCCTACTTTGACTATGACACCCTCGCGCCTGGTGCTGTGGATGCACTATTAAAAATTCAACAAGCTGGCATTGATTTAGCAGTGATGACCATGCGCCGAGTTCGGGAACTGGATTATGCCTTCAAAAAACACAATTTAGGAAGGTTTTTCCCAGAAAACCGTTGTTATTGCTTGAGTAACGACTACGTTAAAACTCGTGATATTGAAGATAAGCCCTTGTTGATGGCTAGGGCATTAAAAGAACTGCCCCCGGCTACTGATACCTGGATGGTAGGAGATACGGAAGCCGACATCACCGCAGCTACAAATTATGGGGTTAAGGTGATGGCTGTGGAATGTGGCATCCGCGATCGCACCCAATTGGAACTTTACCACCCCGACTTAATCGTTAAGGATTTCAGCGCTGCTGTAGATTTAGTCTTAAAACCTAAACAATTTGTCTAGAAAAGCTTTCTAACTGCAACAGATTGAATTAATCGGTATTCAGATTGCAAATTAAAATAGGAGTCAAAATAGCTATTCTGACTCCTGACTCTCAAATTTTGAGAAGAACACATATAAACCATGCCTTCTTTACGGAAACTTGCTTACGGGTAGCATTTACCGTAGAAAGCTACTAACCAACCACAATAATATAAACGTTAGTACAGTAGAGAACTGATTCGATGATAAATTTAGGAATGGTATTTGTGGTAAGAGCCAGCCAGCAAGTAGTCCCCCCACGATTAAGCCAATTATTAAACTGACCAGGGTGAACAAAACTGCTCGACCAAATTTGCTTTCCTTGCGATTGAGGAAGTAAATACTAGTACCTACCCCAACTACCAATGCCAACTGCAAAACTTGATCGCCTCCCTCTGGGTAAAACACACTGATAGAACTCAAACCAAGAAACCAAGCTCCTGGTAAGAATATATCGGCAGGTGAAGGCTTATCCAGCATCCGTTGCAGCCATGCAGGTGACTGTTCACGAGGGGCTGGGCTTTCTTTAGGAGGCGATTGCACTCGCAACTCTGGAAACCGAATACGCTCAGGGACTTTAATTTTACCTTCTTGGCGCATCCGTAAGCGATCCATTAAAATCGCATCGTAAGCAGCTTCAATTACTTCTAAATGCTTGGCATCGCTACTATATTGCTCGAATAGGCGATTACGAGCATCCTGAATTTCATCGAAGGTAGCCTCTTCTGATACCCCAAGTTTATCGTAGGGATTTTGATCGCTCATGGGAGTTTGTTAATTCAGCCTCAGTCAGCGGCAGTCTTTTGTCGAATAAAAAACAGCTTTAGGTTTTGTTTTAATCGAAACTAAAGTTCCGACTTAATTTTATGCCCTAACAGGATAGTAGCACGGGTTAGTTTAATCAGACTTTGTAATTCTAACTATAGCCACTTTAACATATCGATATAACTCCGTGTATACCCTCATGTCGTTGTCTAATTCTGGCTTTAATCTAGAATTTGAAGGGAGAGTACCTAAAACACATAGTTTTTATGAAAATATCAACTTTAATGTTTCAGATTTGGCAACTTACTGTGCCTTAATAGAAATTTTTTAATTATACTGAATAATCGCTTGTGGTATATATCCGCATATCGATTTAAAATTGAGACGTTTTAAGTTACCACCTAACTGGGATCAAGAACGTGTCATGGTGTTAAGAATTGTTGCGGCTAAAGTCAGAGTGCTTATATACTGTGCCTAACAGAAATTTAGCGTTCTCATTGCCTACAATCCTGATTAGAGTATTTATTTTTGAATAATCAGGAATCTCATCCCGTAGACATGTAGATTCTTAGTTAGCCACTAAGTGGCAACTGCGTTTTTACGCAAACCTTTTGTTAATCTTACGAATTTTTGTGCAAAGTAATGGTCATGGCTCCTGCCAAGATTCTTGTAGTTGACGACGATCCTGCGGTTCGGAATTTAATCCAACGCTTTCTGATTAAGCAGAACTATCAGGTAGAGGCTGCCGAAGATGGAAAAACAGCCTTAAATCTATTTGAGCAATTTAACCCCGACTTGGTGATTCTAGATGTGAATTTACCAGATGTAACTGGGTTTAACCTCTGCCAAGAGATGCAAAGTCGTAATGGTGTGTTTGTTTTGATGTTGACTAGCCGTGCTGACGAAGCTGACAAAATTCGCGGCTTTGCTAAAGGTGCTGACGACTATCTCACCAAGCCTTTTGGGCTAGGAGAGTTAGAAGTCAGAGTCGGAGCGATTTTGAGGCGTCAACGAGTGATAACGACTGCCGAGCAAAAACGCTTGGTATTTGAAAAACTGATGATTGACCCAGTGCGGCGGGAGGTGGCGCTTAATAACCAAGCAGTACCTTTAACTGCTCTGGAATTTGATTTGTTGCATTTTTTAGCCAGTCATCCAGGTCGAGTTTGGCGGCGTGCGGAGTTAATCCAAGAAGTATGGGACTATGAATACGTTGGCGACCAACGGGTTGTAGATGTCCATATCGGGCAAATTCGCAAGAAGATTGAAATTGATGCTAGTCAGCCAGCATTAATTCAAACTGTACGTGGCGTAGGGTATAAGTTTGAATCTCCTGCTCATCCCCAACACTTGGAAGTTAAGTCTTGAGCTAATAGTCTAGAGTTTTTTAACTCTTGACTGTTAATTCTTGGGGGAGTGATTTGCGAATTTCTTTGGCTTTAGTAAAAGACAAATTTAAACAGTCAAATAGGTAAATATTGCTCAAATACAGACCAGCTAGTTATTTGAGATATTTATTTATGCGTTTAAGACAGTGAGCAGGGAGAGATTCCACTGGAAAATATTTATTTGCTTGCATCTTGACCATTTTGGTAGATACAACGGTGTTTTAGGTTGGAGTTCGTAGCGGCGCACAGCTATCATTGGTGTCAAACCCAATAATATTTGGGCTTTATCTTCTTAATTTGACACCAATGGGCAATTGCTGCGTCCCTAGTACATATTTGGTTCAAATAAATGAAACCTGTTGTAAAACATTAACAATTATTTACCACTATAGAAAAAGGCAATTTCTTTTTCTTTTAAGGGTGCAAAACCAGCATCTACAAGTAATTGGTCAAGTTCTGCTTGGGGAATGTGTTTTGCACCAATTCGCACAATGCGCGATCGCATAGTATTAGATACGCCACTGCGCTGTCTATTGGCTTCTAGCGCCATAACTTTACCATAAAGTTCTAGTTTGGCAGGCGGAATGGGAGAACCATCAAAATCAATTCCCTGTGCGATCGCCTCATCAATAGCATCAGCACCTGTGGTAGTTTGATTTCCTGGGTTAGTTTCGGTAGGCATGGTGATTTACTCTTCTTCGTTATGGGTAGATTTTACCAGTCTTGCTGACACCAAAGTTGGTCAAGCTCACCTTCACTTAGGTAGCCAACAGACTAATTACGAGCTTGTCGCGTTACTAAACCACCAACAAACGCCCCTAAGATAGTGCCTGTCCACATCCCTGTTGTGCTACCTTGCCATATTGCTCCTGGTGTCACCCAAGCGTTGCACATCTCCTTGAAACCCCAAGGTTGGTTTTGACACTTTTGGCTATGCAACATTATGGTGATTTGCCCACTGATGTAAGCACCAAAAAAACCTGCTGATAGCGCCAAAAAAGTGCAAATTAAAATTCTATTTTTTGTCATTTGTCATTTGTCATTTGTCATTGGGCATTGAAAAGAAGCAAAGGTGAAAATTCTTCTCCCTTGCTCCCTGCTCCCCTGCCTCTTCCCCACTCCCCATTCCCAATCAACCTGTATTTCTCATCCCAGCAGCAATCCCATTAATAGTTAACAATGCTCCTCGCAGTAACTCGCCTTTGCTGTAACGAGAGTGGATGACTCCAGAAGTAGCAGTAGTATTGAGTGACTGCCGTAGACGCTTGAGCAGTGAAACTTGGATAAATCCCAAGGGGACAATTGTGCCATTGCGTAATTGCACAGATCGTTGCAAGACAGGATCGCCATCTAAGAGTCGATTGTGATCGGTGATTTTTAATACCAAATCTCTTGTGAGATAAAACTCGCTAGCAATTTGATCAAAAACTTTGGCAAAACGAAGTTGATCTTCTGGTTTTGATAATTCCTGGACGTAGTGATGCGCCATTTGCATATCTACTTTTGCTAACGTCATCTCGGCTTTAGAAATCACCATCTTGAAGAACGGCCATTTAACGTAAAAGTAGCGCAGCAATTTCAAGTGTTCTTCTGGTTCTTCGTTCAAAAATTCTTGTAAAGCTGTGCCTACGCCGTACCAGGAAGGAAGTAAAAAGCGGGTTTGTGTCCAACTGAATACCCAAGGAATAGCTCGTAGACTACTTAAATCTTTCTTACCAGATGGACGGCGGGCCGGACGGGAACTAATTTGTAGCTGGCTAATTTCTTCAATGGGGGTTACTTCGTGGAAGAAGTCAACAAAATCAGGCTGTTCGTAGATTAAAGCACGATAATGTTGACGCGATCGCACTGCTAATTCTTCCATAATTTCATTCCAGGGTTCAATATCATCAAACCCTGTCCGCAGCAGACTAGCTTGAATTACCGCAGTGGTAATCGTTTCCATGTGGTACAATGCCAAGTCCAACAAGGAGTATTTAGAAGCCAAAACTTCCCCTTGTTCGGTAATCTTGATTCGCCCATTGATACTATGACCCGGTTGAGCCAAAATCGCCTCGTAAGCAGGGCCACCACCTCGTCCCACAGAACCACCGCGTCCGTGGAAAATCCGCAAATTTACATCATAGTTTTCTGCTATTTGTTGCAGTGATTTTTGGGCTTTATGAATTTCCCAGTTGCTGCTTAAAAACCCAGAGTCTTTGTTGCTATCAGAATACCCCAGCATTACTTCTTGTAAGTTTGGGGAGAGGGGGGAGGGTGTAGGAGAGGCAGGGGAGGCAGGGGAGGCAGGGGAGGCAGGGGGGGATAAATTTTCATCCACAACAACCTCTGTTTTTGTTTGTTCGTAGCCGCCAGCTAATAAAGCGCGATATAAGGGGAGTTCAAACAGTTTCCGCATGACGCTTCTGGAGCGTTGTAAGTCTTCTACTGTTTCAAATAGGGGGACAACTTGAATTGTTCCGGCAGCAAGGGCGGGGTCAAAAAGTCTGGCTTCTTTGGCTAACAGTAATACTTCTAGCACGTCGCTCACGTCGCGGCACATGCTGATAATGTAAGTTTGGCAGATATTTAGACCAAATTCTTGTTGTAGCGATCGCACGACGCGAAAGGTTTCAATTACATCGTTGGTTTTTTGAGAAAATGGCAATTCTGCCGGAATTAATGGCCTGCGGGTTTGCAGTTCTCCTGTGAGCCAAGCGACTCTTTGCTCTTCGGATAGTTCGTTGTAAGGTTGAGGTAATATTTGCAGGTATTCCAATATTTCATTGAGCGCATCGGCATGGCGAGATGATTCTTGGCGAATATCTAACTGTGTCAAATTAAAACCAAAAATTTCTACCTGACAGATCAGATTTTCTAATTCTCGACAGCTTAAACCTGTTTCTGTCAAGTTGCGCTGAATCATCCGCAGTTCTGCTAAAAAATCGGCTCCTGAAAGATACAGGGGACTATCTTGATTTTTTGGCGTTTCCCGATTGTACAAAGCTAGATTGCGATCGCGAGTATTTTCTAGGCGTTTGAGCACATAAGCCAGTTTGAGCCGATATGGTTCTTGCCGATAACGCAACGCCAGTGCGTCATATACCTCACTCAACTGGGACTGATCCAATTCTAAAGATTCCAGTAAATCTGGTAAAACATCACTCCAGTGCATCGACACACTCAATAATTCAATCAGATTTTTCACTGACTGAATATATTTCCCAAGCACCATTTTGCGCTGATAGCAAGCTGTTTGCCAGGTAATTTCTGGTGTGACTGATGGGTTCCCATCCCTGTCTGAGCCTACCCAGGAACCGAAAGAGCAAAAGTTTTTACTCGGTGGTTCTAACCAAGGAAAGGTATTCGATAGGGTGTGTTTGAAACGTCTATAAAGTTGAGGAATGCCATCAAATAAAACTTCTTGGAAGTAGTGCAGGGCATAATCTACTTCATCTAGCACAGTGGGTTTGAACTGGTGAAGTTCGTCTGTACGCCACCAGAGGCGAATTTCTTCGAGCAATTGTTCGCGCACATCTGCTGCTTCCCAAGCATATCCCCCAGTTGCCGCACCAGAATAGTTTTCCAAAGCATCCAGTTTTTGCAAAAGTTGTACCACCTGGCGCTGCTTATCCCGGATGGTATGACGAACAATTTCTGTTGGGTGCGCTGTAAAAACTAACCGTACATCCAGATGTGCAATTAAACGTTGAATTTGCTGGGGTGGTACATTCAGTTTGAATAAATAGGGAAACAAGGCAGCAAAAGTACCTTTTGGTTTGACTTGCGCTTTTTCTAGATAATTCTTTCTGAGCAACTCTGCTGCTATTCCCCTGCTAACAGGCGCGTCATCTTCTCTTTGATTAGAAGAATAGTTGACATTAGATGCTATTTCTGCATCTATAGGCTCTGTTTCTACCTCATAGCGACTCAATTGCTGCCGTTGTTCGTATTCCTGCTCTATGATGTTTATCAACTGAAAATACAGAGCGAAAGCACGAGCCGCGCGAATTGCTTCATTAATATTTAGTTGTTCAATCAATTTTACGGCTGAGGATGCTTGGTCATTTGTTGCTTGTCCTTCTGGTGAACACAAATCTCGCAACTCTCGCAACAAATCTACCATGTTTTGACCGCATTCTTGCCTTAGAACTGACTCCCACAATTCTTCCACTACCTGGAGACGATGACGCAAAAATAATTCCGACACCGGGTATATATCAGCAGTTTGAGACGAAGAGTATAAAAGGGAACCCATATTCTCTATTGTTGTAAAGCTAATAACTGTTTACGCTTCTAGGTTGTGCAATTAATGCTCACCAAGTTTTTCCTGAGCAAATAATTATTTGGTGTATATTTTCTAAGTTTGATTAGTTTCGCTATCTTCTGGGAAGTCGAGATTGGGTAGGCGATCGCCTCGCAATAATTCTTCACTTGCCTCCCCTATGGCTTCTAGTGCCCTTACTGTAGTTTTTCCGGTAATGAGCAGCAGTAATATAGACGCTGTACCTATTTGTAAAAGGAAAGATTGGGGAATGCTAAAGAAATCCAGATTGGATGTGGGGTTAGTTGAGGGTTGTTGGTAGGCAGGAGGCATTGCTAATTCTTGGTTATGGGAATATGAGTCAAAAGGAGTCAGGAATTAGAAGTTAGTAGAGGCGCGATTAATCGCGTCTGTACAGGAGTTAGGAATTATGATTACTCCGAGGATCATCAATACACGGAGTTTAAATGAGATAAGCTTGTTGTTTGTTTCGCCCATCCGGGTCATTAGCTTAGTAGGACGCAAGTCCAGTTTTAAAGGACAATTCATCAGCCAGTCATATAGAATTATTCTGACTCCTGGCTTTTGTACAGACGCGATTAGTCTCGTCTCTCCTAGCTCCTAACTTCTTAATTTTGACTCCCTATTAGTAAAATAAACGCAAAACTCAACATTAGTCAGACTTGCAACCTGTACAAGACTATCTTGGCCGATTTTATGAGCTACGAAGGTAACAAAATTGTTAAAAAAAAACGTCAGAGTGTGGTAAACCTATGGTTCTAGTTTACAAGTGCAGGCACTATCCCCCAACAATCGCTTCTTGTAAAGTTAACTGAGCATGAAAACAGTATTACCAGATCGCCAGCAATCCTTAGTACAGTGGGTAAGCCAAGCAACAGGGATCAACACTTTCGGGGTGAAAGTCCGGTTACGTGGAAATAACCTTCATATTCTTTGTGAAGGTACAGAATGTCCGCAACGTTGGCATACTTTGTCTGACTTGCTGCAAGCATTACAGCAGACAGACTTAGATGTTCTTACAAGTGACGAACAACCCTCAATATATCAAGTATTTGTCTATGGCCGAAGAAAAGGGGAGCAGCGCCCCTCATGGTGCCATCGGGTTTACTTGAATCAAATAGATAAGCACCTGGAGCAGGTAAAGCAAGCGCTGCTAGAAGATTCGGAAAAATCAAAGCAATCGGCTGGGGCGCTGATTGTCTCTAACGAAAGTTTGGCACGCCAAGGGAACCCAGAAGCGATCGCTCGATATCTGAGCGAGACTCTGAGTACTTTAGGTGTATCAGTACAGGCAAAGATTAAGCCATATAAGTCAAAGAACTCTCAGGCGGAAGAAGATCGCCTGTGGATATTTTGCCAGTCGAGCTATAGCCCCGATGCATCATTGCTTGCCGAACCAATAGCACAGAAGTTGCGTTATCTCAAGCTTACTGGCTACCAAGATGCAGTAATTGTTTCCCAGGTGAGCGGTGAAACAGCCCCGGATTGGCTGTTGCGGGTGGATTTAACCCCACCAGAGGTAATGCTGAAGGAATGGGCGCGTTGGGGCGATATACAAGCGATCGCGCGATTATTAACTGAGGTATTGTCAGGGTTAAAAGTTGCTGTCCAAGCTTTTCTGAAAGAATCAACGCTACATATCTTTTGTAGCCCAGCTTTTGATCCTTTGGGGACTGCGCCAATCCCCGACAAAGAAGTGTGCTTAAAGGCGATTTTACCGCAGCTAGAAGCGATCGCACCTCAAGGCATTCTCGCCGCCACCATATACGGACAAAAAGCAGGCGACAATGAACCAACTTGGATTGATTGGGTAGCTTTACCTGCGACAAATTATCCTGCCTTTGCCACATCACCGTTAGATTTGGCAAATACTGGCGATGAACCAGCCATCATCTTTTTACTAGAGCGTTTACTCAATCCTGACTTAGATTGGCGTTTATTAACGGGCGGAGTTCGTGTACTTCTGCTGAACAAAAATAATTTATTGCACATCATGTGTGATGCACCTGTTTGTCCAGGGCGTCAACAAGTAGCAACTAAAGTTACGCAGTTTATCCGCCAGTTAAGAATCCCCGGTATTATGGGGGTACGTGTCTACGGTCGCCGAGCTGGGAATAAAGAGCCTTTTTGGAACTATGGCGTTGATATTGAGCATCGTCAACGTTTAGTACCAGAAGCAACTCCAGAATTTGCTGCTACTTCTAAATACGTTAATGAGCTAGTAACCTCTGAGACTAGTGAGCCAATTTTGCGCCCCGACTTAACAACAGAAGAAGTTCAAACTTTTGTCACAGAAGTCGCACGAGATTGGATGACAACGGCGAGTGCAACCACAAAAAAATTCCTGTTACAAAGCCAGCTATTTATCGAAAGCGATCAGTCAGCAGAACAAAGTCCTGATGTTCAAGGACTTAAGGTTGCTTTAGTATGGGGAACACTAGGATTGTTACTTACCCTTCAAACTGATTGGGTGTTGGGTCGAATTATTGCAATTACTACACCCTCGTCAAAAGTAGCCAGTGTGTTGCCTTCATCATCTTCTGGGCAAAAGGCATCTTTAATATCTGGGAAAACTCAGAGTGAGAAAACCACATTTTTTACCAGCACTTCCAAAACTAAATCTTCTCCAAATCAGAGTTCTGTATTTAATGCTTCGGAGTTTACCCAAAGTGATGATACCCCGACAAATAAATTAGCAGCCGCACCACTGAAGGAAAAAGCAACCGCTACCGCTATTCTTTTAGCAGCGCGATCGCAGATGCCAAGTTTTAATGTCAGGCAGTTAGACGAGCAACTAGCACTGTATAAACAGCGTTTAGCTAGAACTGGTACTCCGCCAGATGTGTTGATTATTGGCTCCTCCCGTGCTCTCAGGGGAGTAGATCCCGCAGCACTTTCTAAAGCTTTAGCGACTCAAGGCTATCCAAATCTTGATGTATTTAACTTTGGGATCAACGGTGCTACTGCACAAGTTGTAGACTTTGTGATTCGCCACGTATTGGAACCATCAGAACTGCCTAAAATAATTATCTGGGCAGATGGGGCCCGTGCCTTTAACGGTGGACGTGAGGATATTACCTTTAAATCAATCGCTACATCAGCTGGTTATAAACAAGCATTCCAAAAAGCCCCAACAACTGCTAATAGCAGTGATTTGCCCGAAAATACGGTAAATTCGGCAGAAGAAAAGATAAAAGAAGAAAAACCGGAAATTAGCGCCTATGAAGCTGTCAATCAGTCGTTAAATCAGGCTCTAGCATCTCTTTCTGCTAGCTATTCAAACCGCGACCAAATTAAAAGTTTACTGCAAAAACAACTGCTTATAAGTGGTCGCAATCAGACGGTTGGATCGCAAAAACAGCTAACAGACGGTACTTCAGATGAAAGTACTTCCCAGCAAGCAGTTGATTTTGATGGCTTTCTACCTTTGTCAATTCGCTTCAATCCTGCAAGATACTATCAAAAACATTCTAGAGTTCCCGGAAATTACGACAACGACTATAAATCTTTCCAAATAGAAGGACAGCAAGATGCTGCGTTTCAAGAAGTGCTTCAGTTTACCCAGGCTCAGAAAATTTCCTTAGTGTTTGTCAACATGCCTCTCACAGAAGATTATTTAGATCCAGTGCGTAGACAATATGAGCAACAATTTCAGCAATATATGTTGCGTCTAGCTACTAGTCCCAACTTTATTTATCGAGATTTGAGTCAACAGTGGCCAAAAGCAAATGATTACTTCTCCGATCCCAGCCACCTCAACCGCTTTGGAGCATACGAAGTCTCCAAAAAGCTGGCTAATGATCCGATGATTCCCTGGCCAGTGAAGTAGGAAACTGGGGAATGGGGAGTGGGGAGTGGGGAAGAATAACTATTAATTATTAATGAATGCACCATGCCCCATGACAAATGACCAATGACAAATGACAAATAACTAAAAAATGAACTTTATATCAATTTTTTATGGGCTGTTCTTGTTGAGTGTGCTAGGAATTTATTGGTCTTTAGCACAACAGAAATTGCGATTATGGACGCTGCTAATTGCCAGCTTGGTTTTCTACGCATCTTTGCAGATCCAGTACATACCATTACTATTAGCATTGACGTATATTAATTTCCGTGTAGGGCTAGAGATTGGTAAAAATACTTCACCAGGAAAACATTCTCTTGACTGGCAAATTTCTAATGAAGAGTGGCAATTTGCCCAAGGTGACTGGAATCGCCGCCGTTTAAAAGTGTTGTGGCTGGGGATAGTTCTAAATGTTTTACTATTATTAGGTTATAAGTATTTTACTCCTTTATTCAAGTTTGTTTTTAATGTGCAAACAAACTCACCCGATAGCTCTTTTAAATTAATTGCACCTTTAGGGATTTCATTTTTTACCTTTGAATGCATTGCTTATTTAATAGATGTTTATCGTGGTGCGCCTGCTACCGATCAGTTTCTCAAATTTGCTACCTACAAATTATTCTTTGTAAAACTGATTTCAGGGCCGATTACGCGCTACCACAACTTAGCAAATCAATTCAATACATTAAACTTACCCAATAGCGATAGAGTTGCTGAAGCACTGTGGTTGATTGCTAGAGGCGCAGTCAAAAAAGGTATTTTTGCAGACCACCTTGGTATTTTCGTCGATTTATGTTTTGGTAATCTACAACGGGCAGGTAGTACCGATCTCTGGTTAGCTACATTCGCCTACGGTTTACAATTATATCTAGATTTCAACGGTTACGTAGACATCGCCCGTGGTAGTGCGATGCTTTTTGGCTTGGTTCTACCTGAAAATTTCGATTTTCCCTACTTCAGCACTAATATTTCCGAATTTTGGCGGCGCTGGCATATCACTCTAGGAGATTGGCTACGTAACTATATCTACTTTCCTTTGGGTGGTTCTCGTCGGGGTTTAGTCCGTACCTGCTGGAATTTATTTATTGTGATGCTAATCGCTGGTATCTGGCACGGTGCTGCTTTAGGTTATGTAGTTTGGGGCATATTCCACGGGTTAGCCTTGGTGGTTCATCGACTTACAGATAGTATGAGCGATCGCTTTGAAAATCTAGAACAATTCTGGCAAAATCCTCTGGGTATCTTTGTTGCTTGGTTATTAACTCAACTGATGGTTTTTACCTCTTGGATTTGGTTCCGCCTACCTAATCTCCAAGACTCTTCTTTAGTAATTCGCCATCTTTGGGGTTATCCGGCTGACGCCCAGTTTGCTGAAAAGGTCTATGTAGAAGCATTAAATATGAGCCAATCTCAACTCGCTTGGGTACTTTTAGCTATAGCTGCCCTTATGGCTGTAGTCTATACCTTCAACCGAATACTGAAGTTAGAGTTTAACTGGCCTCTTAAGCTTGTTTTCGTTCCCCTATGTTTCTACGCTGTTTGGTTATTAGCTCCTGAAGGCAGTTTGCCCTACATTTACTTTGATTTTTGATAAAACATAAGACAACTTACAACTTATTATTTCTTTACAAATCAACAAAACTCAAAATTTTTCTCACAGAGTCTTTGTAAAGAAATGTAAAGAAAGTTAACTAAGCGATCACCTCATTGAAAGTTATAGCTAGTTCAGTGTTGAAACGCCTTAGAACGCCTTAATCCATTACTTTTATGACTATTGTTTCTAGTAGGAAAACTTTACAGTTCGATGAGCTTGTTAAAGTTATTTTGTTACAGAATATTAAGTCAGAGATCGCGTCAAAGTAAATTCATGTAGACTGTATTTCAACAGGCAAAATAAATCTTGCTTGTTCCATATTTGACAACCCATAGCACTTATAAAACAATGACCACAACCTTACAACGGCGCTCTGACGCCAACGTATGGGATCGCTTTTGCGAGTGGATCACAAGCACCGACAACCGGATTTACATCGGTTGGTTTGGTGTACTCATGATCCCAACCCTGCTAGCTGCTACTGTTTGCTTTGTAATCGCTTTCATCGCAGCACCTCCAGTAGACATCGACGGTATCCGTGAACCTGTTGCAGGTTCATTGATCTACGGAAACAACATCATCTCTGGTGCAGTTGTTCCTTCCTCTAACGCTATCGGCTTGCACTTCTACCCCATTTGGGAAGCTGCTTCCTTAGATGAGTGGTTGTACAACGGTGGCCCTTACCAATTGGTAATTTTCCACTTCTTGCTCGGTTGCGCTTGCTACCTGGGTCGTCAGTGGGAACTTTCCTACCGCTTAGGTATGCGTCCTTGGATTTGCGTAGCTTACAGCGCACCTTTGGCTTCCGCTACCGCAGTATTCTTGATCTACCCAATCGGTCAAGGTTCATTCTCTGATGGTATGCCTTTGGGTATCTCTGGAACCTTCAACTTCATGATTGTGTTCCAAGCAGAACATAACATCTTGATGCACCCCTTCCACATGTTAGGTGTGGCTGGTGTATTCGGCGGTTCCTTGTTCTCTGCAATGCACGGTTCCTTGGTTACCTCTTCTTTGGTGCGTGAAACCACCGAAACCGAATCACAAAACTACGGTTACAAGTTCGGTCAAGAAGAAGAAACCTACAACATCGTTGCAGCCCACGGCTACTTCGGTCGTTTGATCTTCCAATACGCTTCCTTCAACAACAGTCGTTCACTGCACTTCTTCCTAGCAGCTTGGCCTGTCGTCGGTATCTGGTTCACCGCTTTGGGTATCAGCACGATGGCATTCAACCTGAACGGTTTCAACTTCAACCAATCAGTAATTGACTCTCAAGGTCGCGTTATCAGCACCTGGGCAGACGTAATCAACCGTGCCAACTTAGGTATGGAAGTAATGCACGAGCGCAACGCTCACAACTTCCCCTTAGACTTAGCTGCTGGTGAAATTACTCCTGTTGCTCTGACTGCTCCTGCTATCAACGGTTAATTCTGAAGATTTAGCTAAATAAAAAGCGCCCTCTAGAAATGGGGGGCGCTTTTTTGTTGTAATTATTTTAAAACAGACCGTTTAATAAATCCTGTATTAGATTTTGTTTTATAGCGATGCTTCCACATCACAAAGCCAGTAACGAACAAAATCAATGGTGCAAGTCCGACAAATACATAGAGTATGCGGGTTGGTAAGCCACCAAAAGTGCCGTAGTGCAGAGGTACAAAAAAATTGAGGACGCGATCACCCAACCGCATCTTTAAAGCATTATCAACTCGCAAAACCTTACCACTATACTGATCGAGATAAACATTACTATCACCGTAATCTGAACTTTCCTGCGGTAGCTTCATACGAATTTGTAAAGCATCTTCTGGTTTACCAGGCAAGTAAATGCTTTTAGTAACAGCACCAGGTAAGGCAGCATCGGCAATTTTCAATTGTTCTGTCAGTCCGAAAGCCGATTTACCAGGAATTGGCTTGGATAATAGCTCGGATGGTTTTGAGGTGAATGTAACAGCGTAAATGATTGGTTCAGTCAAATCGTAGAAATTCCAGCAAAAGCCCGTAAAGCCAGTAAAGAATAAAAAAACCACACTGACAATGCCAGCCACTTTGTGAATATCGAAGTTCACCCGCTTGGGATGAGCATCAAACTTAACTTTGAAGCCGATAATTAGCTTACGCCAACCAGGCCAGAGAACTAAACCTGTGACGGTGAGGATACACATTAGAAAGGCAGCAATGCCAACAAACATAGTTCCAGTTTCGCCTGCCATTAAGCTAACGTGCAGTTTAAGGAGCATACCTATTAGAGTGTTATCCGATATACGCTCACCGATAATTTTGCCTGTATAAGGGTTGACAAAAACCTCTATCCTTTGCTCATCAGTTGATGACAACTGCCCCACGTAAGGAGAAGAAGAAGTATCTGGTAAATAAATACGAAAAAGATGGAGATCACTTCGTGCAGCATACTTCGCTTCAATTGTATTCAGCACAGACTCTGGAGATAACTGCACCTGTTGGGGAGTAATCTGTCCATACTTTTGAGTAATCATAAAGCGATCGAAATCTTGCTCAAAAACTAACAGGCTACCTGTTAAGCCAACAATAAGCAGCACCAGTCCAACAATAAAACCGATATATTGGTGCAGGTAAAAAACGATATCGTGTATTTTTTTTCGGTTCATAATTCCCACCAGAGCAAGTTAGATTTTTTACCCCCTTTTATCCTGCCGATGGATTGGGGGAAGAATTACAGTGCCGAAGCGCAAGCCTCGGTGAGGGTTAGGGTAGGGTCAAAACTCCACAGAAACCGTCCCTAGAACAGTCAACGGCGCTCCAGGACGCAGATAGTAGCCCTGAGAATCGTAATACTGAGTATTAAAAAGATTTTTAAAGTTCAGTCCAAACCGCCAGTTATCGCGTTTGTAGAAAATGGTGGCATCAGCGCGGACGTAAGAGGGGATTTTGAACGTGTTGGGAAGTGTGGCTTCGCGATCGCCCGTGTAAAATACTCCCCCACCAAACCCTAATCCTCTCATACCACCGCTTTGAATTTCATAGCTCGTCCACAGACTACCACCAGTACCGGGAGCATTTACAAGAGATTCACCTACAGGATTATTTTCGTCACCTACACTTACAAATGCGTCGTTGACGAAGTAGGATGCAATCACATTCCAGCCTGGTAGAATCTGTCCAGAAACGTCAAATTCCAAACCGCGACTTTTCACCTCTCCTATCGGGATGGAATAGTCAGAGTTACTAGGATCGGTTGTAGCGACATTTTGCTTGGTGATATTGTATGCGGCAAAGGTAGCGGATAGCCTGTCTTTAATCAGTTCCGTTTTGACTCCGACTTCATACTGAGTGCCGCGTTCTGGTGGC
The DNA here is from genome assembly GCF_034531155.1 of Nostoc sp. ChiVER01. Classification (NCBI taxonomy): domain Bacteria; kingdom Bacillati; phylum Cyanobacteriota; class Cyanophyceae; order Nostocales; family Nostocaceae; genus Nostoc; species Nostoc sp. ChiVER01. The sequence goes on from NZ_JAVRBS010000003.1 coordinate 241,712, forward strand.
AGTTGAGTTCTATCTACTGTCTGCGAAGAACTAGGATTAAACGAGCGGCTGTAGCTAGCGTAAATAGAAATTGGCGGTAGAGGCTGATAAACAATGCCAACGCGAGGGGAAAATGCTTCATCATAAAGCCGTTCAACTGTAGCATCATCAATCGGCTCTCTACCGAAAGAATCCAGCGATTGAGAGCGATTTTTGCGATGAATAAAGTCATACCTGCCGCCCACCAATAGTTTTAGATTTGGCAGCAACGTCACTTGATCTTGCAAATAAAGAGCGATCGTATTGCGCTCAAAACGATCCCTTGATGCGGCCTCATCAAACTCTGATGGCGGGGAAGCGCCATACACAGGATTGAATAAATCAATACTGGGAGTCACTGAAGTAGAACTTCGCAGATAATCGTAGCCATAGATATATTTATTCCACTCCAACCCCACAAGAACTTGATGTTGGATGGAACCCGTACTGAAATTACCGATTAGGTCGTTTTGCAGAGAGTAGTTTTGTAAATAACCAGGGCCAGCAGCAAACCTTCGCTGGACGGTACCATCTGCATCAATGCTATTCGGGCGAAACTCTGACTCTTCAGAATCATCAAGCGTAACTGAAAAGCCACTGCGAAGCCGGATGTTTTCACTGAAGCGATGATTGACATTCAGAAATACAGAGTGTGTCTCTTCGGAGAAACGATCGCCTGGTTCCCCCAGAAAACGACTGATAGGAGCTTGAAAAACGATTGGATCGGGTGGAAGACCATCATAATAGGTGCGATCGAGTTTGAGATATTCATACTCCAGCGTCAATGTTGTCGCATCACCAATTTTGTAGCTCAGTGCTGGTGCGATCGCCAATACTTCCTGATTACCAAAATCGATAAAACTACCGGAGTTATCGTATGCAGCATTCAGACGGTACAGCAACGTTTTGTCTGAGTTAAGCGGCCCGGAAATATCAATGGAGGGACGATAAGTGCTAAAACTTCCGGCTGTAAATTCAGCAGAGTAGTAAGGCTCGCTGAGTGGTTGTTTGGTAATGTAATTCACCACACCTCCCGGCTCAAACTGTCCATATAGCACTGAAGCCGGGCCTTTGAGAACTTCGATCCGCTCAATGTTAGTCGGATTCACAAAGTTATCCTGAGCGTAAAAACCATTTCTCAAGTTGTCATAGGTTGTAAATCCCCGAATGTTGTAATTATCTGTAGCCCCGGCATAGCCCCCTTGCAAAGTCACGCCACTGACATTACGTACAGCATCGCTAATCCGCGTGATTTGCTGATCTTTGATGACTTGTTGGGGGATAACTTGAATTGACTGCGGAATGTCACGTTGAGGAGTATCAGTTTTTGTCGCAGTTGTACTATCTGGTACACTATATCCGTCTTGTTCACCCGTTACTACCAACTCGATTGGTTCATCACCCGCAGCTGATGGTTTTGGCTGTGCTTGATTCTCTGGCTTTTGTTGTTCAGGAGTTGGTTGAATTTGCGGTTGTTGTTGGGCCAACGATGCTGCACTAGTCACAGAGAAGATAAGACCCTCATTCGGACTATCAAACAACTCGACTGTTGGTACACTCCCCTCACCAATCACTGTCACTCGGATAGTATTGGCATCAAAGTTAGTAACTGTTATCTCAGTTACACCCGCAATTGGTTTTTCAGAACGGAATGTGAACGCATCACCCGATGGTAGGCGTAGTTGAGCATTGGGAATATCAGTGATGAAATTGCTACCAGCACTATGATTGACTAGTTGCAACTGTTCCCCTTTGGTAGTCTGTAAAATCACCTCCACACCCTTATCAGTGGGATTTGCCTTAACTGACGTAACTTGCACAACTTCAGTTAATGGTGCTGGCGACTGTACCAGTAACATTTGGGTGCTGCTAATAGCGGGTTTTACCTCACTTAGTCGCTTAAGCCGATTAACCAATGAATCAGATTTAGGAATATCTTGCGCTTTGGTTGGCTGAACCACCAAAACTGTTAAAAGTACCAACAGCCACTCCAGTCTGCAACTGAAGATTTTAAATATTCGCTTGCTCATTTTCTTCCCACACACCGTAGTATCCCAGATTACACCAATCTTTAATTAGGATTTATTATCAACAGCATAGGGGAATTTGTTGCGAGAAATCTTATCAAGGTATATGCCGAAACGGATTTTTTTAGGTGTTTTTTGCAACAATAAATCTATCTAAGTATTGACTTGGTTGGATGCCAAAGCGCTTTTTAAAAGCCACAGCGAAGCGACTAGGACATTCGTAACCCACGATCTTAGCTATCTGTTTTATGGTCATTTGTTGACTCATAATTAGTTTTCTGGCTTTCTCCATCCGGTGAGCATACAAATAGCCAAATACTGTTGTGTTAAAAACCTGGCGGAACCCGATTTTGAGCTTGTAATCGTTTAAACCTACTTGTCGCGCCAATTCTAGCAACGAGGGGGGATTGTCAAAATCGCGGATTAAAATTTCTCTGGCGTGGTAAACTCGGTTAATATCATCTGTTCGCAAAATGCGCGATCGCATCAGTTCCCGTTCCCCTGCTGTATCGGGTTCCAACTTCAGCGCCATTAATTCTAAGCATTTTGCTTGCAAGTAAATCTCTTTAATCAAGCCGTGAAAGGGACAATTAACTATTTGATGCAAAATAATTTGCATTTCGGGAGTAGTTTGCCCGATACGAAAGTAGTTAAGAAAAGATATATTATCAGTTTCTAGATACAACTGGAGTGATTTGGGTAGGAAGTCTAAGCCACTAACTTCATGTCTGCAAAAAAATTGTTGGGGGTTGATTCCAACTTCTACGTGCAGAATGTGTTGACCTGCGCGTAAATAAACTCCATTACCAGGAATCCCCTCATCGAAATCAAAATATGTTGCCGTACAATTATGTCCAACAGGTATTATTTCTGACGTATAATTACTAATAATTGCAAAACTAAATGCCATGAAGGGAAGATTATAGAAATTTGTCTCAAGAATTAAATCCTCAGCTAAGTCGAATTGTGACACTAGCAAGTTAATACCTGTTGGGAAAGCTATAACGTTTTCGTAACCCCGACTTTGTTGTTTTGGATCGTCCAACACTGCTTGATATCCAGTGTTATATGAGTTGATTTTTGTAGCTTCAGAGGTTGGAGTAGTATTTTGCTGTTGTCGATAAGCTTCTCTAGCTGAAAGAAACAGGGTCATTTTTGTAGCTTATTGATATTTTATCCTAATTATTATATGGCAATCGCTTGGTTTACTAGTTATAGAAGCTTAAACAAGAGAGATTGATTCTAGCTGCTATTTGGTAAGCCTTGCGATTAATGCTAAATTTGCATCGAAAAGGCCTAGATGCCATATTGGGGTCTTGTTTAAAACCTTGCGCTCCACTATGTTAAATTCAAGCTACAACTCCTGCGGATGAGGAATTAGGTAATGGCTGCTTCTGTGGAACATGGCTTAAGTAATAGCGCTTTTATTCCTCCTTTAGAAAGTGGCGATCGCTTAACCCGCCACGAATTTGAGCGTCGTTATAAAGCAATGCCTAATAAAAAAGCAGAATTAATCGAAGGAGTCGTCTACGTGGCATCACCCCTACGTTTTAGAAGTCATGGTTTACCTCATGGAAACTTAATTGTTTGGTTAGGAAATTACAAAATTTCTACTCCAGGGGTAGAGCTAGGCGATAATGCTACCGTGCGCTTAGATTTAGACAATGAACCACAACCTGATGTTTTGCTGTTAATAGATAAACCAGCCAAGGGACAGGCAGAAATCAGTGAAGATGATTACGTAGAAGGCGTACCAGAATTAGTAGCAGAAATAGCATCCAGTAGTGCATCGATTGATTTGTACGACAAAAAACGCGCTTACCGCCGCAACGGAGTGCAGGAATATATCGTTTAGCAGACTTTAGAAAATAAACTTGACTGGTTCTGTTTGCAGAATAGGGAATATTTGCCACTGGTGGCAGATGTAGATGGTGTGATTAAAAGTAAAGTATTTCCGGGTTTGTGGTTAGCTATCACCTCACTAATCACAGGAGATATGACAAACCGCGCCAATTTGGGTATAGAAGTGATGCACGAGCGCAATGCTCACAACTTCCCCCTGGATTTGGCGGCTGGTGAAGCAGTACCTCTGGCAATGTTTGCACCCGTAATTCACGGTTAATTGTAATTTAAAATTCACCGCGCTCTCTATCTAGAGGGCGCTTTTTTTATATAAAAATTTACACAGATAAAATTTTAAAAAAATATCTGGTGTATTTGGGTACAATTACTAAATTGTTACTCATCTATATTAGTAAATGCATTGGTATAAATAAAAATAATTATCAAAACTTTAAGCAGTGAGTAAACTAACTACTGACGTTCTCTTCAGAGTTAATATTCATTGTATTTTCACTGACTACATCTCTCAAATTTTAGTTTTTGTCTCAATTCAATATAAAATCTAAAACTTAAAATCCAAAATCAACATGGCAAACCTAACTCCTAATTCTAGTTTTAGTTTGACACTGCGCTTGCAGATTCCCAATCGTGTAGGGATGTTGGCATCGATAACCCAGGCGATCGCAACTACTGGCGGTAATCTTGGTCAAATTGATTTAATCGAGCAAACCCGTAAAGAATCCACCCGCGATCTGACTGTAGATGCTGCTAGTACTGAACACGCTGAAACCATTGTGCAAGCAGTCAAAGCATTGCCAGACATCAAGTTACTCAGCGTCTACGATCGCACCTTTAATTTACATCGCGGTGGCAAAATCAGCATTACTAGCAGAATTCCCTTAAAAAGTGTGTCTGATTTAGCAATGGCTTACACACCCGGAGTTGGTCGGATTTGTACTGCGATCGCTCAAGATCCAGAGGAAGTTTACAAGTTAACCATCAAACAAAATACTGTTGCCATTGTTACCGATGGTAGCGCCGTTTTAGGATTGGGAAATCTCGGCCCAGGAGCAGCCTTACCAGTCATGGAAGGCAAAGCAATGCTATTCAAGGAGTTTGCTGGGCTAGATGCTTTTCCCATTTGTTTGGCCACCCAAGATACAGAAGAAATTATCCAGACAGTCAAGAATATCGCGCCAGTTTTTGGGGGTGTGAATTTAGAGGATATCGCTGCACCTCGCTGCTTTGAAATTGAAAGAAGATTACGCCAAGAGTTAGATATCCCCGTTTTTCACGATGACCAGCATGGTACAGCAATTGTCACCTTGGCAGCATTGTTTAATTCTCTAAAGCTGGTACATAAATCAATGGCGGAAATCCGCATCGTGATTAATGGTGCTGGGGCGGCTGGAGTGGCGATCGCTCGGTTACTGAGGAAAGCTGGGGCAGAAAAAATCTGGATGTGCGACTCTAAAGGAATTATCTCAACCAGTCGTACCGATTTAACAGAAGAAAAACTGGAATTTGCCGTGAAAGCGCAGGGTACATTAGCGGGTGCAATGCAAGGGGTAGATGTGTTTATTGGAGTCAGCGCACCGGGAGTTTTAACACCAGAAATGGTGCAATCGATGGCGAAAGATCCAATTGTCTTTGCAATGGCAAATCCGATTCCAGAAATTCAGCCAGAATTAATCAGCAAAGATGTAGCTGTGATTGCTACCGGTCGCAGTGATTACCCAAATCAAATTAATAACGTTTTAGCTTTTCCTGGGGTATTCCGTGGTGCTTTAGATTGTCGGGCCCAGACAATTACCACCACAATGTACCTAGAAGCTGCAAGTGCGATCGCTTCTTTAGTTAAGCCTTCAGACTTGGATCGGGAACACATTATCCCTTCCGTCTTTGATGAGCGCGTCGTTACTGCTGTTGCTGCTGCTGTACAACAAGCAGCGCGTCAAGAAGGTATCGCTCGGAATTAATTAAAAGAATGGTGTTGCTGATTCCATGTATGAAAATGATTTTGCATAATACCAAAATCCTTTTAGAGACGTAGCACTGCTCCGTCTCTACATCCAGATTCATACTTCAATTCAGCAACGCCAAAAGAATAATTCTTGTAAGATTCACAAAAGTCTGAGCGCTGGCTTCCAGCGCTCAAAACTTTAAATTATCTCGTCCATTCTTTATTATTTAGACTACAATCGACTGCTCTATCGACTGATAGAGTGAAACAGATGGGAATTGATGTCTAAATTTAATGAAGTACCAAGCTGGAGGCGAGTTTATACAAGAACTACCGTTGATTTTGGCGGGGCCAATTCTAAAACATACTGAACCGAAGTCAGTGACGGTATGGGTGGCACTAAAACAGTCTTGTCAGGTAGAACTCAAGGTTTATGGCACAACAAATGATGGTAAAGCACTAGGAAATTGCTTATTAGAGGGGCAACGCTCTACCGTCGCTTTGGGCAAGTATCTTCACATTGCAGCTATAACAGCTCGGTCTATGGAGGAGCATCGTTTAACTAGTAACCGCATATATGCATACGACCTCCAATTTACTCTCGCTCATCATTGCCTGCAAATGCAACAAGCATTATGCTCAAACTCCTCTCCTACAGTCAGCATCAGCTACTTTGAGCATCAAAAACCAACCTTTGTTTTGCCGCCAAACCGTCTGCAAGATTTGCAAATTATTCATGCTTCCTGCCGTAAACCTCATGGTCATGGGTTTGATGCACTGCCGATTCTCGACAATTTGATTGAAGCAAAAGCAAATCAACCGCAACATCGCCCCCACCAGCTATTCCTCACCGGAGATCAAATTTACGGCGACGATGTAGCAGAACCATCGCTGTGGGTTGCCAGTACACTTGGTGATGCCCTTTTAGGTTGGGAAGAACAACTTCCTGTGAATGGAATATACTACACTCCCCAGCAACTACCTCCTGGAGAGCGAGCTGATGTGGCGACAAATCAAGCTGGATTGACCGCAGGATTACATAATAAAGCTGAGAAAGTTAACAGTCATCTTTTCAGTCTGGGTGAATATTACGCTACTTATTTACTAGCTTGGTCGCCAGTGTGTTGGCCAGCCGCATTTCCCAAAGGACACCAAGTAACGCACAAAAAGAAAGCTATCAAGAACTGGAACCGACAAGTCCGGCACTTGCGCCAATTCATTTATACCCTTGGGAAAGTGCGCCGCGCCCTTGCCAATATTCCCATGTACACTATCTTTGATGACCATGATGTTACTGATGACTGGAACCTAAACCAAGCTTGGTGTTTGCGAGTGCTAGGACATCCTTTAGGACGAAGAATAGTCCAAAATGCCTTGTTAGCTTACACGGTGTTTCAAGGTTGGGGCAATACGCCTGAGCAATTTGCAGCAGGTAAATCCGGTGAAAAGCTGTTGGCGGCTGCACAAGCTTGGTCAGCTTCTAAAGGGAGAGATGCAAAGGCTGATGAGGCGATCGCTCATTATGTAGGTATGCCAGCTAACGATCCCCACACAGACTTACCGATTTTAGTTCGAGATGGTGCAGTGTTCATTCTGGATCGACATCCTGAAGCAATCACCTGGAACTACATAGTCAGGAGCGATTGCTATGAAGTAATTGTGCTGGACACGCGAACTTGGCGAGGTTATCCAGCTGATCAAAAACCAATTGCACCACCGATGCTGCTGTGTCCAAAAGCCTTTGAGCAACAACTAGTTTTACCTTTACAAGAAATAGCTGAACAAACTCAAATTCAAACTACATTTGTGATTGCGCCCACGAATGTATTCGGACTACAAGTGATTGATTGGATTCACCATTGGAATTTACAACAGGAGAAAGTTTTTTCAACTGATGTTGGAGATGCCTGGAACATTAATGTTGAAGCACTGGCGAAATTTCTAACTACTTTGTTTGAGGAACGTCAACAAGTTGTTATTCTATCAGGAGATATTCACTACAGTTCTGTTGCTCACTTGTCTTATGCACGCACTCATTCCAAATTACAGTCTGTCTTAGTGCAATTAACCGCTAGTGCATTGAAGAATGAAGAAATTTTGACAAGGCTCATTCATACACGATTGAAACATTGGCTACTACCAGAAAAAGTGCGACATTGGATAGGTTGGATTGATCCACCTAATATGGTAGAAATTTCGGATAAACAATTACACCATAATCGCCAGTTACTGACTAACTCTGAGTGGCATTGTGTGTTGGAGTGGGTACCTCGAAACAGCGTTCAGACTTCTGGCTTTGGAGCAGATATATCATCGTTGATAGCTCCCTGGAAACGAGCCGAAAATGCCAAATGGAAATGGTTACAACCCCTGATGTTTTGGAAATTTCGTTGGGTTCAGGAGGGGCGAGAAGTAGTTGGATTTAATAATTTAGGTCTGGTTCACTTTGAATTAGTAGATGAGAGTAGTTATTGCAAAGTTATTCAAGATTTGTACTGGTTTTCTTCTTGGTATCCAACCCAAGTTGTTTACAGCCGTTTTGAGAGCCAGTTAACGCCTAATCAGTCATTGTTACGATGACCAGTTTTAATTAATTCTGGGTACAAGGCCCCACTGTGTTCCAATTAAAAATTGATAATTAAAAATAATTCTTTAATTTTTAATTTTACATTTTTAATTGGGTTGACCCCAGAAGATCCCCCCAATCCTCGAAAAGTGGGGACTGGGGGAGGGGTTCTGATGTTCCTAACTAAACTTTTGCTTCCAAAGACTTGAGTAACTCTGTATTCACACCCGATTCACGAGTCAGGGCAACTTTGCCAGTGCGGGCGACTTCTCTCAAACCAAATTTTTGCAACACCTGCACGATCGCTACCATTTTACCTGGATCTCCTACAACTTCTAAGGTGAGAGAATCTTCCGCCACGTCCACGACTCGCGCCCGGAAAATCTGAGACAGTTCGATCACTTCTGAACGATTGCTGGTACTAGCATTCACCTTCAAGAGCATCAATTCCCGCTCTACACAAGGAGTTTCGGTAATATCCTGTACCTTAAGGACATTGACTAACTTGTATAGTTGCTTAGTGAGTTGCTCGATAACGCGATCGTCACCAGGTACAACCATCGTAATTCGAGAGACTCCTCCTTGTTCAGCAGGGCCAACAGCAAGGCTTTCAATATTAAAGCCGCGACGGGCGAATAAACCAGAAATGCGGGAAAGAACACCCGCCTCATCTTCTACGAGAACTGAAAGGGTATGTTTCATCTTCGCCAACAGAGGCTAGCACAGGATTTGAGGAACGCAGATTCTAGTACCGCTTGGCAGAATTCACTTATTCAATCAAAATTCCTTGAGTTACAAACTCTTGACATTTTGTCAAATGTAGGTTTTTTCTGTCGTAGCGTACTACTGCACTAATTGTCAGTGCGACCTTTTATTGTAAACTCAATAGCTGCACTCATTGCATTCTCTAGAAATAAAAAATTGAGCAAAAATCATCCTGCAAGGAGGGATTTCATTAAATGCATCTCTTTTCTTAGGCAGATGCGGCATTTTTGTGAAGCTTTTATACTCAGATTTGATAAACCGAGAATTAGGAGAAAAGTTTTTATGGGTTGGTTACAAAGATTATTTGGGATGGAAAAACCTCAAAATGCACAAGTAAATCCTACTGCACAGTCGATAGCACAAGCTCCTAATACTAATGATGCTCCTACTGCTACTCAATCAATTCCCCCAGAACGTGTGGGATTAAGCGGTGAATATGACCAAAGTGGTTTGGCAAAGCGGGTAGCATTGGCATTTGATCAAGACCCCCAACTCGATGATGTTGATACCCTTTGGGTTGCTCAGACTGGTAGCACTGTGGTGTTGAAAGGTAAAGTTCCCAGTCAAGAAATTCTCAACAAAATGGTTTCTGTAGCTCGTTCTGTTAGTGGGGCTACAGATGTTGACACTAACCAAGCCACGATTGGCTAGGTGTTAAGCAATTCAAAATTCAATAGTGGCTGCGATGCCTATGGCGGGCTACGCCTACGCTCCCATTGCATAGTATTTAGGAAGTAAGCAACGGTTAGCGATGCCTACTGCGGGCTACGCCTACGCTAACCCACCTCCCAATCCAATTTAAAATAGCTTGGTTGACTTGTTCAGGACATTCATCATGGGGACAATGACCAACATTTTCTAAGTTCAACACTTCCAATTTCTCGTTGTACTGGGCAAATTGACTTGCCAGGGCTGGGGGAACAAACCGATCCTTTTGTCCCCAAATTAACAACATGGGAATTGTTAAGGTTGGTAATACTTTCTTGACACTGGGACTAAAGTTAATTCCAAGGGTAGCTTTGAACAAAGCACTGAAAGCTCTGGCGGAACCTCTATCTTGGGGAGGCCCTGCTAGAATTTCTATGAGTTCATCGGTAATCGCCTCTGGGCTAGCGTAGGCAAGACTAGCCCAGCGACGCAGCACCCCAGGACGGCGCACGAAGTTAAATACAGGTTTAAGAATCAACGGCGAAGCGACAATATTTTTAATTGCTCTGACAATCGGTTGCAGTACAGGTGGAATTGCTTCTTGCTCTAGTGAAGGGTCGGGTAAACTCATCATCACCATACCCAACACCATATCGGGATGAGTAGCGGCGGCGGCCATAGAAATCAGTGAACCGTTAGAATTGCCCACCAAAATCGCTGGTTGACGGATAAATGTTTTCCAGAAATCGTAAACCTGCTCAACCCAGAGTTCGATGCTGTAATTAGCTGCGGCTTTTTCAGAAGCGCCAAAACCCAGCATGTCGATGGCATACACTGTATGATGCTCACCCAATACTTCCAAATTATGTCGCCAATGACCAATAGAAGCGCCAAAGCCATGTAGCAATATTAGTGGTATTGTATTGTGCTGATTTGGGCTAGGGCGAATGTAAGTGTAGCGTGTTTGCCAGCCGCGCCAAACCCAATCTCTTTGATTACCAACCCGTTCCTGCCAGTGTAATGTAGTGGTCACAGTCTCCTTTAACTCAGCAGTGTGAAAATACTATTATAAAATTTTCTTTAATTTTAAGATAGGACTTACGCAAAAATGACCAAAAAGTTTCATTTATCGAACCGCCAAGAGCGCCAAGTACGCCAAGAAATAATAATTTAAGAGATTTGGCGCGACCTCACAAAGAAATGGTATTAGATTTATAAAAGAGTCTTAAAAAATGAGTTGGCTACGCTATTTTATTTGCCTTTAGAGCAAAGCACCACCACAACTAGAACCACATCCAGCTGTACAACCATAGCAATAAGCAGCAGTTTGTATCTCACTAATCAGGTCTAAACTGTCAGCTTCTAATAGTTTGCTAATCGTTAAAGCTTCACCATTGCGATTTTTTGCAGGCAAATTCATCATTTGGTTAAAATCGCAATCATATACATTGCCTAGATAGTCAATTGAGAGTTCATCGCGGCACATTAAATGTTCAACTGTGTGAGGATTAAAATGCGATTCTAAAAACTGCAAATAGCTAGTGTACAGTTTTCTCCGTTCTAAATGCATTTTGGTTCTACCAACTGGTAGGTTGGTAATGGTGAAGAGGTTACTAAACACAATATTAAAATGTTCTTGTAAGAACATTTTGTAATCTCGTTCTAGGTTAGTCTGTTCGGGAGCTAAGGAAAAATTTTCATTCGTGGGTAACTGGGGATTAAATACCAAGTCCAAAATTAAATTTGGCTCTTTACCATAGCCAAGTTGGTTAAGCCACTGCAAAGCTTTGACTGAACTATCAAAAACACCAGCACCGCGCATTTTATCAACATTATCTGCTAGATAGCAGGGTAGGGAAGCCACAACTCTTATTTGGTGTTGAGCAAAGTATTCTGGTAAATCAGCAAATCCATCTTCAAAATAAATGGTCAAATTAGACCGGACAATTACCTGTTTATAAGTTGCTTTTGCTGCTTCTACCAATGGCTTAAATCCATAATTCATTTCTGGTGCGCCACCAGTTAAATCCACAATTTTAATTTCAGGAAATTTATGGATTAGCGAAATCAATTGTTCGCAAACTTCCTGAGAAAGTTCTTCTGTACGTTTTGGGCCAGCTTCGACATGACAGTGTGTACAAGCAAGGTTACAACGCTTACCTAGATTAATTTGTAAAACAGTGATTCCCTTTTTCGTAAAAGGATAATTGAGTTTGTTTTTAAATGGTGTAACTTTAGATTGAGTTTGCATTAGTTACTCCTTAAATATGGCAAAAATATATTCAATTCTTCTAACCTTGCAATAATCTGTAGGTTATTGCACTAATAATTGCAGCTGTAGGCAAAGTTAAAATCCACGATAATAGTATCTGATAAAAAACACTTAGATTGGCTTTTTTGCTAGTCAACCCTACTCCAAAAATAGAACCAACTGAAACGTGAGTGGTAGAAACTGGAAGCCCAAACTGACTAGCTGCGATTACCAGAATTCCAGTTACTATATTTGCTGATAAGCCCTGAGTATGATTCAATGAGGTAATCTTTTCACTCATGGTTACTGCAACTTTTTGGGAGTTGATTAAACCGCCAAGTCCCATTGCGATCGCAATCGTGATCATTCCTCCCTGAATCGAAAAATACTCAATAACTAGAATGAGTGAAAAAATCTTAGGAGTATCATTTAATCCTCTAGCAAAACTGACAATCCCAGCGCTGAGAAAATGGCAAGTATCAATTATTTTTTGATTAATTGATACTTGCCATTCTAAAATGATATAGTTATATAAACTGTAAATTCCTGCTCCCAAAGGAATAGCAATAATTGGACTGAGTAATAGAGGCAAAATAAAAGAAGTTCCCAAAGCTGCAAAATTAACTTTGAGTCCGATCGCAACTAATCCAGCGCCAACTAGCGCACCTGTTAAACTGTGAGTTGTGGAAATGGGAAACCCCATGAAGGTGGCTATCAGTACAGTTAAACCAGCAGCGATCGCAACTGCCAAATGAAACTCTGGTGAATTAGCGATCGCATCAGGCACTAGTCCTTTCCCAGAAAAGTTTTTAATTAGTGTACTTGCCACAAAAGTTGCAGTAACTGCACCAGCAAAAGTTGTAAAAGTTGCCCACAAAATAGCTGTTTGATAGCTACAGGTTCGGCTACCAAACAACGTTGCGACCCCTTTAAAATTATCATTTGCACCATTGGAATATGCTAAAAAAAGCGTGGCGATAAATAGACTAATTAACAACATTTTAGGGTTTATAGAGAAGAAGTAAGAATCCAGAATCCAGAATTAATAATGCAATTCATGAAATATTCATGTGCATTCATTCCCAGCCGTACAGAGTAATTCTGACTTCTGGCGCCTGAATTCTTTCTTAAAAAATTAACAGCAACCACCACCGCTATAGTGCCAGGTTGAATTGGTAACAATTATTTCTGCTGCGTTGATAGCGGCAAGTTTAGCAGCAGTTTTGTCACACACTGCGGCGGGAATCCCTCGCTGGAGTAGATGACCTGCAAAGTCGTCGAAGAATGGTTCTAAGCCAGCATAAACTGCTGTTTTTCCCGTGAAGATACAAGCACCATCTTCTGGAATAGGAACTTTAAATGAGACGGAATCCAGACTTTCTAAAAGTAGATGTTCTTCTAAATTATAAGTCTGGGAATCTAGTAAACGGTAAGGACGACGGGCGCGAATTTCAACTTGACCAAAACCAGCATTTGTAATTCTTTCAGTATACTCTTGATATGTGAGTGCGCCTGATAAGCACATGGCTCTTAGTCGGTCATCTTGTTTAAGATGTGCTGGAATTTGACTAGTAGCAATTGGATCGCTCATCTGCAAACGTCCGCCTGGTTTTAATACCCGATAGGCTTCTTTTAAAGCACGGGTTAAATCTTCTGGTTCAAAAATATTGAAAAGGCAATTTTGCGCCACGATATCGACGGTACTATCAGCAACGGGTAGGTTAAAAGCATCGCCTTCGCGGATTTCTACAAAGCTGGTGTCAAACCACGGGTTTTCTTGAGCAGCAATTTCCAGATTGCGTGCAGCTGCTTCCCGCATGGCCCCAACCGGTTCAACCGCAATTACAGCACCTGCATGGCGGGAAAAATAAGCGAATTGCAACGCTTCTAAGCCGCCACCAACACCTACATAGAGCACGGTAGGTTGGTTTCCTAGTTCAGTGGGATGAACAGTAGTGCCACAACCATAGTTCATTTCCTGCATTGGCAAAGGAATTTTCAATCCTGGTAGTTGCAGGGGTGTACTTTGCACACAACAAAGTCCAACTTGCGGGGTTTCGGCAACTTCGCGGTAGAATTGCGCTGCTGTTTCTAGATAGGTCATGCAGTTTTAGATTTTAGATGATGACAGCTTTGTGCATCCTAATATAATTAACCCTGAGTTGGATGAGTTTTTACTCAGATTGCCAAAAACCCCAAATCTCCTGGAATAGAAAAGTTTGGGGTTTTACGTTATTTGACAGTGGAAGGGGAGATGAGGGAGATGACTTATGCCCAATGCCCCATGCCCAATGCCCAAATTCAATCATGCAATGTGTAGCCGACACCACTCACAGTTTGAATGAGGCACTTTTCGTTATTGGCTTCAAGTTTCAGCCGTAGGTAGCGCATCTGAAGTTCGATGATGTTGGCATCGCCCATAAAGCCGTAACCCCAGACTTCTTGTAAAATGCGATCGCAGGTGATTACCTGTCGCGGATGGGCCAGTAAATATTCTAGTAAATCAAATTCCTTAGCAGTTAACTCAATTAACCTCTGATCTCGGTACACTTGGCGCGTGCGACGATTTAAAGTTAAGTCTTTAAATTTTAAAACATCTACGCCGTCTACTAGCTGGCTTCTTCGCAAGCGATCGCCAACTCTGGCTAATAATTCATCAACGCTGAAGGGTTTAACCAGGTAATCATCAGCACCAGCGTCTAAGCCTGCAATGCGATCGCTCACTTCGTCTTTGACAGTTAATAAAATTATCGGCACTTTCTCAGCAATACTTCGCAAGCGGCGGCAAATTTCTAATCCCGATAAACCAGGCAACATCCAGTCTAAAATTACTAAATCTAAATGTAACTTACGCGCTGCGGTAAGTGCAGTTAATCCATCGTAGGCAATACTGACTTGATAGCCTTCGTAATTCAATTCCAATTCGACAAATCGTGCCAGTTTGACTTCATCTTCAACCAGTAAGATGTGCGTCATGATAATGTTAATGATTTCAGCAGGATACGGTAAGCAAAAATACTGTCTGGAAACACTGTCTTCGTGGTGTCAGCTACTTAAATAGCCAAACATCTAAATTGGGTGTACGTTAGCTTAGTATAAACCTGAGTAAGTAACAACCGTAAATCTACAATTACCGATCGCTGCTTGATCAAAAAACTATCCAACTGGCTATTAGCAATAGACTGTGACATCTTCACCGCATTCATCGGCAAGATAACAGAGCGCTTTAAAACGCAAACCAACCACTTCCTCGTATAGGGGATTTAATTTACACATCGGAGGAATGTGAAACAGCTTCCGGCTAAAAAGCGTGATGTCTCGCTCAAAGGGACACTGAGCAGGAATAGCTTTGCACAATAAATGAGCTAATTTGGAGTTATGAATTTCTATCGTTTCCAACCACTGGCGGACTGGATGGAGTAAATCATTGTGTAACCGGGTTTGAATAAAACTTCTCATAATTTTTCACCTTAATAATTTCAAACTAGATCAGTTGGTTGTATTGGAACCTCTATAAATATATACGGTTAGGTTCTATAGTTTTATGCACTGATTGCTCGTTTTTTAGTTCTCTACAGAAGAGATAGAATGAGTCTCTAGGCACACTGTTAACTACAGATTCAATTGCCAAAATTTCGGATGATTTGCCAAGATGAGCATACTAGATATTGCCGGACTGCAATATAGTTAACCAACTTATTTGAGGCGCAGCTACTTACCCTAAAAAAGCATTTAGCTTCAGGTGAACTGCGAAAACTAATGACTAATGACTTTTTTAGTAACAAAAAGTTCCTTTTTGACCGATGGGCGCCAAGTTACGACTGGCTCTTTCCTTCAGTGTTTTATCAAGCCATTCACAAACGGTTGCTGGAGTACGTCGATTTACCAGAGACAGCAAATGTACTTGATATCGGCTGTGGTACTGGACGCTTACTTGAGCGCCTTGCAACTCAGTTTCCCGACCTGCAAGCGATCGGATTGGATCTATCTGCTAATATGTTGCGGGTAGCCAGACAAAGTAACCGCCACCGTCCACGCTTAATTTATGTCGAGGGCAAAGCTGAGTCTCTTCCCTTTGCTGATGGTCAATTTGATGCTGTTTTCAGCACTGTCAGCTTTTTGCACTATTTGGAACCTAAACAGGTGCTTAGTGAGATAGCACGGGTACTTTCCCCCAGTGGACGCTTTTACTTGGTTGATTTTACCTCTATCAAAGAGACAGAATCTCAATTATTGCCAGTTTCTACCCTTGGAATTAGACTTTACAGCCCTAATCAACGTCAACTTCTTGGCTCCTCAGCTGGGTTATTGTGTTTGAATCACCACTATTTATTAGGGCCAGTCTTACTAACAGTCTTTGCTAAACCTCAGATTTGAAAATGGGGAGTAGGGAATGAGGAGTGGGGAATGGGGAAAGTAAAGGGTTGGAAACAGCTTGTATCAAGCCTTGTTCTGGGATCTTAATTACGAATTACGAATTACGAATTACGAATTACCTCGATGTTCCATAAACACCACAGGAACTTTAAACAGCCTTTTAGCTAATTGCGAAAATCTAAATTTCCCCTTGAGCGAAGACTTGCCTTTTGTTTTAGGGAATTGTGGTAAGTCTTCAAAAGATATTGGCACAAAACCAAAGCGACTGTAAAACTGCGCCAATCGTTCACCTAAACATTCCAGATAAAGTGGTTCTGTTGCTGTATTAATCAAATGCTGCGTTAGCAAAGTACCTAAACCGCGACCTCTCCAAGGTGATGCAACTACCAAACTACCAAGTTCTTGTGCCCCTGAGAAATTACGTAGTTGTCCACAAGCTACCAGATTCCGTAGGCTTTGCCCTCCGTAGGCATTGCATTCAACTACCCAAAATTGCTGCCAATTTAATTGGGTTGGATCGAGTTTCGCTGAAAACACTAGCAATCGAATCGACCACTGATCCCCAGAGGTTGCCTTGCGAAGTATACACCCAGATGGTAACGACAGATTGCTCTGATTCATTCATTACACAATGATTAGTTTGTATCACAATCATCACATCATATTATTCACCTAGTACAGACAGGCGGCAATAAACTTCCCTTAACTATAGAAAGCGCTGTAAGGTTAAAAAATTCTACATTCCTAGATTTTTTTCAGTATACATGAGTATTACTAAACAATACTTCCGATAGAGGTAGAAATCAGCCATAACTATATCTGGATAGATGCACTCACACCCCTAACCTTCTTAAGATAATATCAACAATAAAATTATTAGGAATGCAATAATGTCTGAACCACAAAAATCTGGTAGCCAAGAAAATACACCCGCTTCTGGTAATTACGAAACCACTCTTGACGAAGGTAAGCGCAAAACTGGCGATGATGAAAAGAGCGATGCTAAATCCACTGCTACACCAGAAGCACCAGAAAATGATTCTGTAGCAGGTAGCCCCAATCAGGGAACTGAGTCACGTTAATTGGTTTGATCTTTCTCAAGCTTCAATAATCTACTTGGGTTTTTCTAGTAATCCCGATTTACAAAACTTTGAGTGGATAGTTGTGATTTATATCACGATTATCCACTTATTTTTTTGTGTGAGAATTATTTTTAGGAAAGCTGGGGGCTTAGGTGATAAGTGCGTAGATGCAGCCCACTATAGGCTATCACTTTAGTACAATATCTGAAGTTTGTCAGCACAACCTTAAGAAAAAATCACCTATTTCTGAAAATCTGCTAAACTTCACGATTCTTAATCATGCCAGCTTACTCCTGTGGCTGACAGAAGTCACACAATCCAATAGGCTGATCTTAAAGTGGTAATTTTTCATAAAGCTCATCTGCATAAAAAGACAGGCTTCGTTGTCCAGCATTTTTGGATTGTTGCCTATCCTCTCTTATCACTTAACCCTTAATAGCTACCTATACAAAAAATGCCCCTGAAAATCGTCCAGAACTTTGATAGCAGTTTCACACTCGAAGCACAAGCCCAAAAAACTTTATTCAATTTATTGACCAGCGAGGCTTTCTTAAAACAAATTTGTCAACAGTTACAGTGTGAGCAAGTTAAATTTACAGAATTGCTTTTTCAACCAGTTCCTTACAGCTTAACTACGACTAAAGGAATGCCAGAAGAATTTGAAAAGTATCATGATTCTGATGAATATGCCATTATAAACGTTCCACCAAATTTTATGTTTAGTGCCAAGGTTTTTAAACCCAGTCGTCTTTGTGCAATTTACCAAAAAGTGGATAACGGGTAATTTTAAAGATAGTTTTTTCCTACTTAGCAATTTTGCAGGCAAAAAATAGTAAGTTTAATATTTGATGTATGGCTCTTGAAACTAATCTTTCTTCTTTGGCAGCCCTGGAATACATACCTTACATTGACGATCGCGGTCAATTACCCGAACAATTTCAAGGTAAAATCGGGGTATATGCTATCTTTGACCAAGAAAAAGTGCTGCAATTTGTAGGATATTCTCGTGATGTTTATCTCAGCCTCAAACAGCATTTAGTCCGTCAGCCACAGCAATGCTATTGGATCAAAGTTCAAACTATTGAACGTCCTAGTCGTACAATTTTAGAAAATACTGAAAATGCTTGGATTGCTGAAAATGGCAGTGTCCCTTGGGGAAATGGGGATCAAAAGGAAAAATGGACTCATCCCATTGATGTCAAAGTTGTAATGACACCTGAAGAACAGGCAAGTTATCAAAATCCAGCTAATGATGAATTAGCACAAATAAAAATTCTTAAAAATGTGGCACGGAGAGTAGAAGCAGAAATTTCAACCCATTTATTAGAAGTGCGTGGTTTGCAAATGCAAATTCGCTTCAATCCGAAATTGAAAGAAGAAGGTTTATTAGATTTGAAGTGAAGGTAGTTTTAGGGAAAACTATCTTAAGAATATTGTTTCTAATCTCCCATGACAATACAGCTGCTGAACGATCGCTATCAAGTTATCCGCACACTGGGCGCTGGTGGGTTTGGTGAAACCTATCTAGCAGAAGATACCTATATGCCCTCAAAGCGCCGTTGTGTGGTTAAACAGCTAAGACCGATTCACAACAATCCCCAAATTTACCAGTTAGTGCAAGAAAGGTTTCAACGCGAAGCAGCTATTTTAGAAGAACTTGGTGGCACAAATGACCAAATTCCAGCATTGTATGCCTATTTCTCTTCAGGTGGACAATTTTACTTAGTTCAGGAGTGGATTGAAGGCGATACCCTAACTGGAAAAGTTCAAACGCAGGGGCTATTTAGTGAAGCCGCCATCCAGCAATTATTAATCAATTTATTACCCGTCTTGGATTACGTTCACTCTAAGCATATCGTTCACCGCGATATTAAACCGGATAACATTATTGTGCGTCATCGGGACGGTAAACCAGTCCTAATTGATTTTGGCGCTATCCGAGAGTCAATGGGAACAGTAGTAAATTCTCAAGGCAATCCTACCAGTTCGATTGTGATTGGTACACCTGGCTATATGCCTAGCGAACAAGCCGCAGGTAGACCAGTTTATTCGAGTGATTTATACAGTTTAGGAATGACGGTAATTTATTTGCTGACTGGTAAACAGGCGCAACAACTAGAAACGGATTCCCAGACGGGTGAAATTGTCTGGCGACAGTACGCGAGTCATGTTAGCCCAATTATGGCAGGAGTAATCGATAAAGCGATCGCATATCATCCGCGCGATCGCTATCCTACAGCTAGAGCAATGCTGGATACTTTGCAGAGCATAGCAAATCCAATTCCACCCACGCAACCCCTGTTGACTCAACCAATAGTCTCTGCACCGCCACCTCAAACAGTTCCTGTAAAACCACAGCCTACCCCTCAAGGTGATAATCAGAATAATATCCTCATTGGTAGTTTGATTGCAGGTGGGCTAATCGGTGCATCTGTGATTATTAGCCAAGTGTTACCAAAATCTTCTCAATCTACAGCAGACAAAACGGTATTACCTTCACAAACACCGTCAACTGTCACAAGCCCCGTAATAGAAACTCCTAAATTTATACCAACCACCCCATTTCCTACTCAATCTATAACAATATCGCCAGATGCTACTACGCCTGTCAGCACTTATTTCTGGCTTTCCCAAAGACTTGTAACTGATACAGATTTGGATGGAAAAGACGGTTTTGAACTAGATATTATGCGAAATTCGATTTTTGCTAATCATGGTCGCCGTTTTGATACTCCTGAAATACAAGATTACTTTAATAAGCAACCTTGGTATCACCCTATATATTCACCACAAGCATTTCCACCTAAATTACTGTCAAAATTAGAGCAACAGAATGTAGAGTATATCAGCAAGTATCAAGATCGTTATGGCTTGAGATATTTTAAGAAATAAGATTTTTGTAATTATACCATTTTTTTGTAATTCAACCATTTCACAAAATATTTGATATATATATAACGGTTATCCTTTGCATAAACTACTTTTTTGAACCTTACCCCAACCCCTCTCCTTACTAAGGAGAGGGCATAGTGCTGTACATCCTTACACGCGATGCATTTATTGCAAAATATTCTTGTAAATGGTATAAGTTCTAAGTATATTAGCTGGGGCTTATCAAAGGATTTATTGCTGCTTATTAGATAATATCTAGGCTAGCTAGTGTAAGATAGTAGACAGATTACTAAATATTTAATAGCCTAAAATCGCTAGCTATTAGATGCTAATGCTAGCGAAGTCTATATGGAGTTAGAGCTAAACTGTTCTTTTCTTACCCAAAGTCCATCTGTAGATACTAGGCAGTTTGAGAACCAGGCATTTATATTTAATATATAAAATTGCTATCTCCAAGATTAGCAATCCATAAGTTAAAGAAATGCCATTTTTATATTTTCTTTGTTATTTTGTATTTAACGGGACAGTTCTTCCCGATTTGGTGGGGTTAAATAACAATTAGTTAAACAATTTCCCCCTAAGGATGCATGTAAATTATTTGCCTTGTGCTTCTTTTCTTGGCTAATTTACAAGCACAATGCAAATTGGTTAACAGATTACATGTTAATATTTCCAATCGGCAAATAGTTCATCTACACAAGGAAAACCTTGCCTACTACTATGCTTAAAACCATTAATCAGCGTATTTTTCTGCCTGCTTTTGTTAGCCCTTTAGAAGAAAAGAATAAAAAAGGTAGTAAAAAGCAATTTACTAGACCTAAATTAGATTTACTGCAACCATTACGTCAATGGCTGGATAAAATTGAGATTCAGAATCGGAAATTAGCTAAATTTATTGCTAAACTAATTCCTGCTCAGTGTCCATTCGAGCGCGATATCATGCTTTTTGGTCGCAAAATAGGGCATATTCCGCCAATGTGCAAACTTAATCCGCTTTATAACGAACTTGTCTATTTGCGTTTTCGTGCTTTGTGTTATCTAGTAGATCAGTGTGGAGAAGATATTCAATCCTACTGCTAAACATAACTAGAGAAAACACAATATGGAAATTAAAATTGAGCATCAACCTAAAACTTGAACGCCTCAATGAATTGGGTATCTCTAAATGGGATATTTGGGAAGAAGGAAGTCTCAAAATTCCCTTTGACTTATGATTCTCAAGAAACTTGCTACTTTTTGGAAGGTTATGTTCTTGTTACTCCTGATGGTGGACAGCCAGTGCAAATGGGTAAAGGCGATTTAGTAACTTTTCCTGCTGGCATGTCCTGCACCTGGGAAATTACAAAGGACGTGAAAAAACATTATTACTTTGATTAATCAACAGAAAAGATTGATCCCCGTTGTCTAGTTGATGATCCACAATACCAACATCTCACAACTCAATTTGGATTTCTCCTATAAGGGGGTTCGCAGCGAGTGTCATAGGATAAAGTGGCAGAATCAGTAAATTGCTTATATCCATATCTCTCGAAACTTGTTGCGACTCCATCCCCTAAACAATATTCATAGAAATAAATAGTCTCATTTCCTCCGAATTTTGCAGAAAGTTCTTGCCAAATTGGTGGCTGATAACTAAAAATATAGTTGTAAAATTTTGCTGCCTCAGCTTGGTTGTAATTATAACTTCCTTGGTATTGAGAAAAATCACCGTTGAAATTTAGCTTGATATATTTAACCTGATTCTTCACAAAGACGATCGAAAAATTGCTTTTAGGAAACTCACGAAATAGCCGCCGAAAGCTTTGTGGAGCATAGATATAGCTAACGGTATCGCCATTGGTTTGTTTGGTAATATAACGGCCAAAATAGCGCTCGATTCTTTGAGGCGTTTGATTAAAAACATAGCGTCCCGCCATAGCAGAAAAACTATAAATACTGTTGATGAGCAAAAATATTCCAGTTAATCCGATAAAAGTTTGGCAGAGATGATGGAATTTCATAGCGTCGCCACCACAGAAAATCTAGAGAGTTCATAATCATGTTAGTGGGGCTTTAGCAGAAAAAGGTTTCATCCCACTGCCATTTTATTGAGGAAATTCATTAAAAATGTTACTACATTTAAGTACTTGGCAAGAAGTCGAAGCTTATTTACAGCAGTCAAAGGGGATTATTTTCCCTATTGGTTCCACAGAACAACATGGGCCAACGGGATTAATTGGCACTGATGCCATTTGTGCAGAAGCGATCGCATCTGGTGTAGGAGATGCTACTGGTGCGATTGTTGGCCCTACAATAAATGTGGGCATGGCACTACATCATACTGCCTTTCCTGGCTCAATCAGTCTACGTCCTAGCACTTTAATTCAAGTAGTGCGAGATTATGTAACTTGTTTAGCCAAAGCTGGTTTTAGCAAGTTCTACTTTATTAACGGACATGGTGGTAATATCGCCACCCTGAAAGCTGCTTTTTCAGAAACTTACGCCCATTTAGAAG
Organism: Nostoc sp. ChiVER01; assembly: GCF_034531155.1. Taxonomy (NCBI): domain Bacteria; kingdom Bacillati; phylum Cyanobacteriota; class Cyanophyceae; order Nostocales; family Nostocaceae; genus Nostoc; species Nostoc sp. ChiVER01. The sequence continues at coordinate 264,637 of NZ_JAVRBS010000003.1, forward strand.
ATTTGCAGATTCCTAATGCTCAACAGGTGCAATGTCAAGTGGCAAACTGGTTTATGTGCGGTTCTGTATATAAACTAGCTAAAGAACTATATGGGGATCAAGAAGGTTCTCATGCAACGCCAAGTGAAGTAGCTCTCACGCAGTACGTTTATCCAAATGCGATTAAGCAAGCATATCTTTCACCAGAAGTTGCAAGTGGATATCGGATTTATAGCGCAGCTGACTTTCGAGTGCGTTATCCAGATGGACGTATGGGATCAAATCCGGCTTTAGCAACGCCTGATCACGGTAAGCAATTTTATGATTTGGCGGTGAAAGAACTTAGCAGTGGGTATCTGGAATTTGTAAACGCAGAATAAAAGTTATGAAGGATACTGTAGAGATGCGATTAAAATTGCGTCTCTGCACAAACTAGCAATCCTCAATTAAACGCACAGAAACAAGATCCCCGACTTCTTCAAGAAGTCGCGGATCTGCGAGTTGCAATTCTGACAATTAAAATCAGATATGTAGCTCAAGCCTCCTTTTGCTGAAACTGGCCCAATAACCAAGCTCCAACTTCAGATTGATTTATTTCACGGCTACGGCGTAAAGCTTCTTCTAAAATAGACATCGCTAATCTAGCCAACACCTGTGATTCTTGAATACGTTTACTGCCTTGATCCGCGATCGCATAGGCAATGATTTGGGCATTTTGGACATCCACTATCCAGTATTCAGCAACGCCTAATTCTTCGTAGAGCGATCGCTTTGTACCTAAATCATCCAACAGAGATGTTTTCGCAATTTCAATCACTAAATCTGGTGCAGGATAGCGATCAAGGTTGACAATTCCTGTACCTGCTGGGATAGTTTGAGCGCGTTCTCTCAAGTAATAGGCAACATCGGGCTGACAATCCTGAACACCAGTTTTACGAAAGGTGGTTGTGTCTAAACCTGTCGCCAGTATTCCTTTAAGTGCCGCAAATAAAGTTACCGCAAAAATAATTACAACATGGTCTTTACCATGATCAAAACTAACTGGTGGCATTTCCAGCCTCATGTGTCCTTTGTAGTAGTAACTCTTTCCCTTCTCGTTGAGTAAATTAGCGATCGCTTGCTCATACTCTTGCCAAGAAGCACAAATCCATATATCTGTCGGTAACTGGGTCTGAGTTTCACTCATTGCCTAACCCTTCTGCCAGTAATCTATATCCTTGTAACTTAAATTCTAAACTTCTAGCTCGACTCTTTAAACTCTGAAGCCAAATGTTCGAGTTCTGAAGGGGATGTTTGAGCTTCTGAACTGGGAAGTTTGACCTTTTTGCTCGAACGTTGAGCCTCTGAACTCGGAAGTTGCGCCTTTTTGCTCGAACGTTGAGCCTCTGAACTCGGAAGTTGCGCCTTTTTGCTCGAACGTTGAGCCTCTGAACTCGGAAGTTACACCTTTTTACCCGAACATTAAGCCTTTAAACTCGGAAATTGCACCTTTTTACCCGAACATTAAGCCTTTAAACTCGGAAGTTGCACCTTTTTGCTTGAACGTTGAGCCTCTGAACTCGGAAGTTGCACCTTTTTGCTTGAACGTTGAGCTTTTGAAGTTTAAGTTTCGGGTTCTGAGGTTAAAACTTGAAGGTATAAGGTTGGATGATGGTGATTGAAGAGGCGCTTTTCTAATTACTAGAAAGCTGTTGAGTTATTTTTTCTTTTTTAATTTTGGTTTCAGATGATCTGGCAGATTCTCAGACTGAATTGCATTACAACCCCATTTATAAGCATTTTCAATAGACTTTCCTGCTCCAAGAGCATCATAAAATCCCGTAGCAAAATGAATTGCGGCAGCATCTCCAATTGCATCATTCATCCCAATCACATAGTCAATATATTCTACAATTCCCTCGGCTTGCACCTCAGAATAGCAAGCATTAAGGAGAACACATTCGACGTGTTCAGCACACAGTTCAAATGTATTTGCTAAAGCCTCTGTAGTGACTAGTTTTGATTGTCCGTTTTTATCCTCTAGCACCAATCCTTCATTTCCAGATCCATGTCCGCAGAAATGGACGATTTGTGGTTCATGATCTAATAAGGCTCGACGTACATCAGCAGCCCGAACAGCCCATTTCTGTTCTAATCTGAATTGATCACGTTTCTGAGATCGACGTAAACCCTCATCAATTTCTCGTACCTCCTCACCCAAACGTAAGGGAGTTGAATTATTAGGATTTGCTGCCAAAATTAGTATTGTTTTCATGGGGGATGACTTTTTGTGAGTCACAATCTGGAGAATCTCTTCTGGTTTAAGTGGTTGCCAATTTTTTCGCCGTTTAACGCTGTGGGCTTTCAGCAGCGTTTTTTTAAGCCACGTTAATTCAGGAAACTCCTCAGCAATATGCTCAATCTCAATACACGCTTGAGATGTCCCAGTTTCCCTAAGTTGTGTTAAAACACTGTCTCTTAAGTTAGCAACACTTTCTCTAGCGCCCATATTGTGAGCAAGAACATCATTACTGTAATCAGGATCTCCACAATGAGGATACTGACAAACTAGCCAGATGTATAAATCCGCTAACTGTTTTTCAGTCAGCTTCAAATGCAAACCATGCGAGTAGCGGTAAGCGACTGCTTCAAATACTTCTCGCCCAAAGTCTGTATTTTGGTGGATAGCCGACCAAATAACCGCCCAGCTACTAGGTTCTGCACATTCGACTAATACCCTACCTGCAACTACAGCTTTCTGGTGTGCTTCTTCTTCTAAAGGTAGAGGAATAGAAACAAGGGATTTAGCAAACTCTCTAGCTCCAATCGATTCACGCTTTAAAAGTTCTTCAAGTAACTGTCCTATACATTTAGGCTTAATTGTTGCATCCTTAGCCTTTTCTAAAAGAACAGCTTTGAAAGGCTCATCCCAGCATTTCTCAAATTTATTAAGAATAAAGATATAGCCATGTTCCTCATTCTCCTTATTAATTATGGACAGCAGCGTATTCAGGGTTTCAGAAGGGGCATTTATGTATGCCCGCTTAACTAATTCGGTGTAGTAATGTTCTCTTTGGGTGGTGCTGCTATGAGGAAAGGCGACAATAACAGATGCCCACCGTTGCCATATCTTAGATGATATAGTATCTAAAAATTCTGGAGTTTCTTGTAAAAGCAATTGTAAAGCTTTACAGCCAGCTAATGCTGGACGATCATACGTATTTGTCCCTATCCATTCATAAGCTACTTGATTATATTCTTGAATATACTTTTTAGCGCCGTTGATAATTCTTTCACGAGTTTTTCTATCAGCTTCTTGCCATCCAGGAAGTTTTGTTAAATCTGATTCAAGCTCTTGTTCATAAGATTGACTATCTGGCTTAAGCAGCATCTCCATATTTATTTGCCACCAAGCTAATAGATTTCCTGACTCTAGTTGCTCTAAAAATAGAAGTACTCGTTCTTGAGGTGGTGGGTCTAAAATAGGTTTTTGTCTACGATTCTGCTGTTCTTGCATCCTTTGATAGTTAGACCTCAAATTCTCAGCCTGCATTGAATCCAAATCAATTGTTGAAAAATAGAATGCAAATTCTTCACGCAAGATATTATTAGTCTGAGTAGCTTCAAGGACAGCATTTATCTGTTTTAAATCATCACGCTTAAATTTCCACTGAATTAGGGCTGTCCAAATTCGCTCTTGCTGAGAATCAATATTTTGAAGTTTTCCGAGCATCCAAAAAACATCTTCTGTCAAAAGGGTATTTTCTGTTAATGAATGCAATAAAAAATATATATTTTCTCCTGATTGGGAAACTGTTATAACTGCCTGCTCAACAAGCTTGCGCCGTTTTTCAAGATTATTAACAAGTGATAATTCAAATTGTGCTTGAATCTCATTGTCGAAAGTTATGATTTTCTGATGTTCTCTCCACTGTATTAGAGCGACTTTAGTAAAACTTTCTGCTAGGCCAGGTAAATCGAGATGTTCCCAAGCTTTTAACATTATCGCATCTGCAAGTCTTTCAAATGAATGTCCAAAGCACCTAAGACCTTGCTTTTCGACCCACTTAAGAGCAACTAGCAAATCACATGACTGTAGTTTTGGTACGAGTTCAAAATCAAGAAATACTCGATACGATCCTGTAAAGTTTCTCTTCTTAGGTGGAGTTAAGACATTAAACAATTCCTCTACTGGTAGATGATCTGACCAAATGGCTCTGAAAATATACCCTTTAAGTTGGTCATCCTCATCTTCTGGCATTTGACTATAAATTAGAGACTTCAGCCGCAATCTTGCACTCGCATTACCAATTGTGCAGATTGCTTTTGCTGCACTAGCTCGGAGGTAAATTGATTGAGATGAATCAAGTGCTAGGTTTACCAACTCCTCCTGAAGTTCATCTACCTTACAAGCCTCAGCAATATCTATTGCTGCATTTCGTGCATCGATTGGCTTGCTTAAATCCTGAATATATGGAAGCAATTGTACAGCTAACCCAGAATGTTTAAACTTCTCGTATCTGGGATAATTATCTCTATGTGAATCAAATAGCTTTCCTTGCTCGTACTGTTTTAATAAGTTATCAACTATTGCTGCTCGAAGATTTGCATCTGTAGGTATGTCGCTTCGCAACAGTACATCAGGATCAGTCTTCATGATTTCCTGAAGTACGTCAGTCCTCATACTAGCTAGCCATGCTGCTGTCTCATGAAGTTGTGGGATTAACTTATGTTCAGGATCTTCAGGTGAAACAATCAGTTTTATTACCTCATTCAAAGGTGTTTCGTGCTGAACTAAGTACCATGCAGCCAGAAACTCAGCATAGGTTTGGTGTGCCCATCCCATACGACTTAATTCACCACGAGATGAGAATAAACCAGTATCTAAAACTTCTTCAACAGCTTCTTCACTAATTTCAAACTCTCTACCGTCAACTGTTTCGGTTCCTTGGCATATCTTCTCAATAAATACGTCATCATCTGGAACATCGCTCTGAATACCAGTCCAGATCGCAAATTTATTGCCAAAAATCGTGATTGCTGCAATCCTAGCCGCAAGCATTAAACGTTCTTGCCGTTTAAGTTTGCCTTTTAATTTCGATGAAATCCGGCTCTTATTTCGTTCTTCACAAAGCCAGAGACATCCTTCAAGATAAAGTTCATGCAACCTTTGATTAAGAGGAAATTTACCATCATAGTTACGATAAGTTTTAATCAGAAATTCTAATGTAATTGGTTTAATAGCCAAAGGTACAACATTTTTCCTGTTAATTTCTTCTAGAAATGCTTCAGAATTATCGATGCCTTCAATCTTTGCAGCTTTACTCACATCTACACGTCGAAGTGGAGCTAGTTCATAAATTCCTACACTATCTTTACCCCAAATTTCCTTCAGTCCTTCCTCTAAGACTGGTTGCCAAACAGCTGTTCGGCAGGCAATACGAAGATGTAAACGCTGGATATGATTCTGATAACGTTTGAACTCGTCAACTAGGAGTGTTGCTAATGTTTTTATTCGTAGCAAGCATTCATCAAGACTATCTAAAAAAATATGTAACTGATGAGTGCCTTTTAGCCATTGAGTAAATTCTAGACTGTCAAATAATCTGCTAACCAGTCTGTCTTCACTTCCATAAGAACGGATATCTAACGAAAGTACCTGACCACCTTGTTTTTGAATTTCCTTAATAATTTCATTTTTCTCTGCCTCTATAGTATGACTTTTGCCAATACCTGGCTCACCCAAAAGTGCTAAACATGGTAAGGCAGAAATAGCATCAAAGGTTACTAAATCTGGATTGTATATTTTGCCCCACTTCTCTTCTGGGTCGCATAGATAACCGCCATCAGCTAGATTAATGTGACCTGACCGAGGACACCAGAACCGCTTCCATTTGTAATCTTGACTTGGCATTTTCACCGACAAAAGGCTGAAAACATTTTTACTATGTTAACCTCACTAACCCTTAATGATGCCTCTTAAAAGACAAGTTTTCGGGATAAATACTTCTGTGTAGGCGTAGCCCGTCGTAGACATCGCTCTCAAAATCTTAACTTTCAACCTCTGAACTCGGAAGTTGCACCTTTTTGCTCGAACGTTGAGCCTCTGAACTCGGAAGTTGCACCTTTTTACTCGAACTTTGAGCCTTTGAACTCCAAAAATAAAGCTCAGAACTCGAAATGTCGTGCTTTTAACTCCAACATCCAAATTCTGAGCCTCAATGTTGCATCTTTTAAGTGCAAGTACTGAGCTATTATCTACAATGCTGCTTTTTGAGACTTGGATTTTCCAGATTTACGAGCAAATCGTTGTCCCATTTCTACAACCACTGCATCTAAACCCGCGCCTTGTCCACTGGCTTTAGCGTAGTTATACACCTGTAAGGCGGCTGCATAAGCTTCACTACCAACTGCAAGAGATGTATCATCCACCAATTCTTGTAACTGCGTCAACGACAACAGCACCGGATACAACGCTTCAAATAATTGTACGTCCTTCCGCATCTCTTCTAAGTCGAACGATCGCGGTAAAAACTCTGGATTCTGCGCCGCCACCTCTAATGCTTTGCTGACAAAGGCTCGACTCTTATCTCCCATCTTGGGTAAAGTCTTACGATCGTCGGAACTCAAATCAACTAAAAATGGTAGCTTTTCTTTAATGGTGGTAATGGCTTGCAACACAGCATCTCTGTCTGTTTGTGCCAATGTTGCACTAATTGGGGTCGTAGACATAGAAATCACTCTCCAGTAAGTTTCTTTAATCTAGAGTTCCCATCTATACAACTCAAATTTCAATGTGTAGAGCAAAGTCAATCGTATACACTGTATTAGACTTCTTGCATAAGTCGGGAAAAGGGTAAGGGGGAAGGGGGAAAGGTTCTGTATTATCCCCTTCCCCTTTAACATGAACCCCTTTTTTCCCTCTTGCAAAAAGTACTTTTGCAAGAGGTCCATTGCCTTAAGCTTCCAACGAACGGCATTTATTATGCCTCACGTTACCTTAACAGTGTTGTTGTTTTTTGAACAGTGACAATAACAAACACACGAGTCCCATCACTACCAATGGCACTGAAGAAGCAGATTCTGGGACAGGTTGAGGGTTTTGCACAGGCTGATAATTGATGAAATTCCCTTGAATTGGGCTGAGTGATGCCAAAAGTTGTTGAATATCGCTAGATATATCAATATCATTACCAACACTTTTAGAAGAGATGAGGCGGTTAAAGGTTTGGCTACTCGATTTATCAAAATCTCCTGTGAACCCAAGAAAATTTTTACCTATTTTACCTATAAGAGAGTCAATCAGATTGTTAACATCAGTTTTGATCCCTAGAGGGGATAACTTTAAACTGCTGAGATTATTGACGTTTCCAATTTTTGTGTTATCAGTCTTTGCTAACCAATTGCCGTTTCCAATAATTTCATTTCCATTGGTAAAAACCCAGTTACCATTACCAATAATTGTGTTATCAGTACCAAAGTCCCAATTGCCGTTTCCAATAGTTGCGTTGTCGCTGCCGAAGTGCCAATTACCATTACCTAATGTTGAATTATTACTTCCGTCATCCCAATACCAGTTGCCGTTACCAAGGGTTGTATTACTCTTTCCAAATAGCCAGTTGCCATTACCAATAGTTGCATTGTCATTATTAAAGTTCCAGTTTCCATTGCCAATGGTTGCGCTGTTACTGCCATAATCCGAGTTAAAATTACCAATAGTTGCGTTATTATCACCAAGGTTCTTGTTACCTTTACCAACCGGTGCATTCCCCTCATTAAAGGTTTGGCTACTAGGATTAGATGTATTCCCAGCGTTACTAAAGGGTAAATTATTACCAAGGACTTCTTTCAATGGATCGAAAGGCGATTGTTGAAGCAGACCTCCAGCACCTGCGATCGGGTTATCACCACCTGCAAAGGGGTTTCCACCGCCTGCAAAAGGGTTTTCACCGCCTGCGATCGCATTACCACCACCTGCAAAAGGGTTTCCACCGCCTGCGATCGGATTACCACCACCTGTAAATGGGTTTGCATTACCTCCACCTGGAATCGCATTACCACCGCCTACAAACGGGTTACTTCCTCCTGCAAATGGGTTACCTCCTCCTGGAATCGCACTACCGTTACCTGCAAACGGGTTAGTAGCCCCACTTGGAATCGCATTACCGTTACCTGCCAAAGGGTTAGTAGCCCCACTTGGAATTGGATAACCACTGTTTGCAAAAGGATTACTACCTCCTGCCAATGTGTTGTCAATATCCTTGAAAAAGTTATCACCTAAAATTGACTTTAATCGATCAAATATTAATTTCTGAAGCCCACTGCCAGCATCGCCTGCAAACGGATTAATACCGCCACCTGGAATGGAATTGTTACCGTTACCTAATAACAGATTGCTACTACCCGTCAACAGGTTGCCTTCAGTAGACAAATTGACATTGGGAGCAAAAGAACTAACGCTGTTAAGGACACCTGCATTTAAAGGATTAACTCCACCATTAAGGGGATTGACAACAGACTCTTCCATTGGCACTATTTTTCCTATTATTAGTTAAAAAGGTTATAGGATCTTCAGTACTTCTTATACCAATTGTGAATTTACTAAACCCAAATCTATTTAATAATAAAGGCTTTAATCATCTTACTGTCAAATTAGCAGGAAGTATTTCTCAAATCCTTACCTGTAAAAAGTTTTAGGGCGTAAAATAGCAAACTAGTACAATAAGGCGGAAGGTACATCACCGATAATACACGCTTTTGAGTTTTATCGAATTGTATGTTTATTTATGCCAAGCTGCACTAGCATACTATGTACTGAAGAACTCATTATTGTTCTCCTCTATTTATCTGCTGATTTTCACAAGGATTCTATTAAGCGAACGAAATTTATCGACCGCCAAATACTTATGCGCCACCGGCACCGCCAGCAAATGGGTTACCGCCACCAAATGGGTTAGCACCACCGCCACCGCCAGCAAATGGGTTACCACCACCAAATGGGTTACCACCACTGGCATCGCCACCAAATGGGTTACTGCTACCAACACCGCCACCGACACCGCCAGCAAATGGGTTACCGCTACCGACACCACCAACCGATTCCTTGTCAAGCTTTGAGTTAACTAGGCTGTCAATAGTAACCCTCAAATCGAACCCGTTCGGTATTTCACTTGTGCTAATACCATAGGTCTGGCTACCAGTACCTTGGTTACTACCACCTGCGGGTGGCTTCTCAGCGCCTGCGAATGGGTTATCGGCAGCAGCACCGGTTAAAGGGTCGCTGCCACTACTTTGCTTACCATCGCCTGCGGGTGGCTTACCACCTGCAAATGGGTTATTGGCAGCACCAGTTAAAGGGTCGCTGCCACTACCTTGCTTACCACCACCTGCGAATGGGTTACCACCGCCTGCGGGTGAGTTACCAGCGACTTTGGATGGATTGACACCGCCTGCAAAGATATTCCAGAAGTTGTCGCCAGCGAAAGGATTACCACCATAGGCTAAATCAGCTTTACTGCTATCGGTAGCATCACTACCAGTAGCACCGCCACCAAATGGGCTACCGCCACTTTCTCCATTACCAACACCACTAAATATCTTGGGAAGGTCTTTCTCAGGGATAACTTCTTTCAAGCGACCGAAGGGTGATTGTGCAAATTGTCCAATCGCATCGTTCCCACTAGTAGAGGGCTTACCGCTACCACTATTACTTGAATTGTCTGCCATTAGAATTAATCCTCGTTATTGTTTTGATAAAAATTTTGCTAGCATCGCAACATAAAATAAACAAAGATTAAGTCTGCTTTGTGACTTTGTTGGTTGTTTTATTGTTAGCAAAGCTAGTTGGTAGCTACTAGATTATTTAGTTATCTCTATTAAGAGTAGATAACAAACTTTTCATCAATGCTACTTTCACCTACAATTTATACGAGTTAATTTTGAAAGACAATGAAAAATACTTTGATAAATATATCAAAATTTTAGTTATTTTTAGATAGAACTGAAAAAGTTAACTGATACGTTTTTATAATAAATTTAAATTTGAGTTAAATATTATATTGCAATGAACAATCTTTTGATAAATTTGCCAAATTTTTAGATACTTAATTAATTTGCGTTTAACCGGGCTTCTATTACTTTTAGCTGATGTAATCCCGCCAGACTGATATTAATAAATAGCACAATTTATAACACACTGCAATACGTTGCATGATATAGGACTAATGTTTGATTTCTGAAAAAGCTCAGTACAAATTAAAAGCCTAATTCCCTATTCCCTACTCCCTACTCCCCACTCCCCGCCCACGGAGATAATTTCAAAAATCAAATACGATTCCTATATTAAGTAAGTCGGTGATAAAAAATAAAGCAAGGCAACAAAGTATAAGGTTAGGAAAGAGACTATAAGTAAATAGTTTCAAGGTTTTTATAAAACTCAACATACCTTAGTTTTATCATGCCTACTTACCTAACACTACTACGAAGTACAGCAAAAAAAGCTTTAAAGAATTACTTCAGATAAATCAGCAAATTCAATCCCGGAATTGTGCGGGAAAGTGTCCACAAAACTAGCGTGATGTAGATTACACCCAAACTCCATTGATACCAAGCAAGTGCAGAGACGATACCAGGTAGGTGTTCGTCTCGCAGTCGAATGTCGTTAAATCCTAATTTAACTAGGTTGTTGAGACTAAAATCATAGTAGTTGAGCCAGTTCCAACGGCGATCGCACAACAGAGGCATATATCGTTCCCGAAATGTCTGATTCCTTGGTATGACTGGTAAACGTCCAATCAACAATCGTAACTGGCGAAATGTGCCGTCTTCTGTGAAGTAAGAAACATCCATTAAATCGTGATAACGACCTTGTTGGTAAAGTCGGATCAATAAAGCCATTGGGACGGGGACAATAATTATTAAAAGACACCCCAATGTCAGCCAAGGTTGTTGAGCATTACGAAAGATGGCTAGTAAGCTCAATAATTCCAAAACGCTAAAACTCACAAATATCGAAATGGTTTCGTAAAATGTGGGAATAATTGGTACAGGATGCAGCCGACGATAACGATCCACTAGCCAAAATAGTAAGCCGAAATAAGCGATCGCAACTCCTCCCACACCAAAGACTAACCAAAAGTTCGTACCGTAGCCACTCAACAACAGCAGTACACTCAACCCCAACCAACTCCAAGCTTGCAGTAACCACCCAACGATAGAAAGGGGTTCACCAACAATTAAGCGCTTACTCAGTTGTGTGTATTTTTCTAAATCGATATCTGCTAAAGTCAGTAACTCACTGCTATTGCGAAATGATTTTATCAGACGACGTTGGGCGATCGCTTCGGCTTGAGTTGCAGAAAAACCCAGATTAATCAAACTTGCGACGGATGCACTATTAATATTTGTAGCTGTCAAACGGCGACTCATTTCTACTAATCGGAGTTGTTGTTTTGTATATTCCAGTTCATTAGCATCGGCAACTTGTTGTTGCTGACGAAAATTTTGCCCCAAATTCCGCAAGATGTTTTGATTACCTTGCAATGTAGGGATACAGAACATCTTACCAATCTGACCCGGATTACCTAAAATTTTTGCTTGGTTAGAGTTAAAAGTTAAACCAGGTACGCTTAAACAAGCTTCTGTAGAAAACCTTGCATCGCTAAAATCTGCTTGGTTAAGAATGCTTGCACCTTGCAAATTTAACGATTGATTAAACTCCACTTCTCGAAATGTGACAGCTTGCTCAAAAGTTGCTTCTGTTAAAACGAGGAACTGATTAAAATTTGCTTTATTAAACTGGGCTTGATTTGCAAAACGGACATTAGAAAAATCAGCATTATCTCGCCACTGCCCACTATTGAATTTAGCTAACTGTTTAAAAGTTGCTTGGTTGAAGTTGGCAGTTTTTTCAAAAATACTGCCTTGAAAATCAGCAATGTCTTGAAATTGAGTTTGTTTAAAATTAGCTTTTTCAAAAAAAATACTGCCTTGAAAATTGCTTGGTTGGTTGAATTTAGCACCGTTAAAGTTGACGGGACGAGCAAATCTGGTTTCATTCCAATTAGTGGATTGGAGAAAAGTTGCACCTTGGGCATCCACAGACTGAAGAAAAAATGTATTAGAAAACTTCATTTCGCCATTGAAGCGAGTTTGCATTAGTGTTAATACACCACGAAAAACGGCGATTTCACTGGATGGAGTTGATTGTGTTCCTAACAGCGATCGACAATCTTTGGAGTTCGTGAGTGACTCTAGACAAACGAAGCGCAAACGTTCTAGTTCTTTTTGTTCGGGGACGCTGAAAATTGAAGCGATCGCTTGGGCGTATAAGGGGGTTCTTAAACCTAAATCGCTGCCTACAAAATCCCCTAAAATTAGGGTATAGCTGAGGTCTAAACCCAGAGGTTTTGCATTTAGTCCTTTTCGCATGAGTTGATAAAAGGCATCACGAAAGCTAGCATTTTCTGGGCGCAAATCAATCACCATTTTCTGCAAATCTACGGTCAAATTACCTTCGCGGAGTGTAGGTGTGCGTAGACGTTCTTGTAATAATTCTAGAGTTAAGGGTGTGCGTTCTGGTTGCGTTTGTGCTGCTGAAGTAGGTAAGGGGAGGAGGAGAAGAAGTAAAACGCAAAGGAACGCAATCGCAAAGCGTCTCGCAGAGAAGGGAAGCGCAGAGGGACGCAGAGTGAGGTTTCTGGGTATCTTTGCGTTTAACCTCTGGGTGTATCTATGTTTAAAAAATAAATTATGCAAATTGTTCGATCAATCGTCGCTAATCAGTAGAACAATTTTACCTGTCACAGAACCGCTTTCGATTAGTTGGTGGGCTTTAGCGGCTTCTTTTAAAGGAAATTTGTGACTAACATAAATTTTTAATTTGCTTTCATCGATCCAGGTGGCACATTGTTCGAGAATTTCTGCCTGGTGCTGGAGGCTTTCTTCTAATCCTAGTAACGCTGGTGTGAGCATTAATTCTAAACCAATGCGGAGATTGCGTTGTCTAGCAGTTTTCCAAACAGTGTTGGCATCTGGTTCGAGAATCGTCACAATATCACCATATACTCGCACTGCGGGGAAGGTTTTGTGAAAGGTTTCGCCGCCTACGGTATCAAAAGCCAAGTCTACGCCTTCGCCGTTAGTCCAATCTAATGCTGCTTGTACAAAGTCTATTTGTTTGTAAAAAATTACATGATCAGCACCTAATTGTTTGACGAAATTAGCTTTTTCTTCAGAACCGACTGTAGTGGAAACAGTAGCACCTTTAAGTTTCGCTAATTGAATTGCTACATGCCCGACACCACCAGCACCTGCATGAATCAAAACTTTTTCGCCGGGTTCCAATCGTCCTCGTTCGTATAAAGCTTCCCAAGCGGTGATTAACACTAAAGGCGCTGCTGCTGCTTCGGCAAAGGAAATAGACGTGGGTTTACGTGCTACAAACCGCTCATCCACAACGGTATATTCAGCATAATTACCTTGGTGTGCGCCCAATCCACCATAGCAAAAATATACTTCATCACCTGGGCGAAAACGCTGAACACTTGCACCCACTGCTTCGACTATACCAGCACCATCACATCCTAAAATTGTCGGTGTGCGATCGGGGTAGAAAGTGCCTCGGCTACGAAGTTTAGTGTCAATGGGGTTAATACCAGCCGCCACCAAACGCACTAAGAGTTCACTATTACCTACAGGAACACTAGGGTTTGGCACTTCCTGTAGTTGCAGAACTTCGGGACTGCCAGCTGCTGTCATCAAGACTGCTTTCACAACTCTTTCCTCCTGGCTTTAAATGCATGTTTTTATGTAACTTTAGCGCAAGAGGGTAGACACAAAGTTATATCTGATTCTTAAATACGCTTTGTACGTACTACGAACTCATCAAAATTAATGAGACAAACCACTAGGCTTACTCTGTGTAAGGTAATATGTTACATTAATTGTGCTAGATGTCCTGCATCTGTGAGCTTAGTATTATGGAGATATAATGTTGTTGCTCAATGCGATCGCCTACGGTAGACGGTTACGCCATCGCAAAAAGTATTGCTAAATCATTGTAATAATATTTAACATGAGTCTAGGTTGTGTAATTTAGATTAACTATTGGAGAGAAAGTATCTCAGAGTTAGTAGAATGACAAATACAAGGACGCAACTCTTTTATGGATTAGTTACTCTAGAACTGTAGACTATGTTTTCAGTCCTGAGTTATTTTTGTATTTTGCCTCTGAGGCATACCAATCAAGACCACACCAAATCCTTCATTAAGAGCTCCCACAAATCATAATGCCTGTGATTGAGAAGAAAAGAACTCGCGATCTGCCCCAAATTAACGAACGAATCCGCTACCCGAAAATTCGGGTAATTGATACTGATGGTGCCCAACTGGGAATTATGCTCCCACAAGAAGCACTACAACTAGCAGAAGAGAAAGAGTTAGATTTGGTGCTAATTAGTGACAAAGCTGACCCGCCAGTTTGTCGGATTATGGACTACGGGAAATATAAGTTTGAGCAGGAGAAAAAGGCGCGGGAAGCCCGGAAAAAGCAGCACACGGCTGATGTCAAAGAAGTTAAGATGCGCTACAAAATAGAAGAACACGACTACAACGTGCGTGTTAAGCAAGCAGAGCGCTTTTTGAAAGATGGCGATAAAGTCAAAGCTACTGTCATGTTCCGGGGTCGAGAAATTCAACACAGCGACCTAGCAGAAGATTTGCTCAAGCGAATGGCAACTGATTTGGAGCCATTTGGGGAGCTGCAACAAGCGCCTAAAAAAGAAGGGCGAAACATGATGATGCTCATCTCGCCTAAAAAATAATCCTCTAACTGTATTAATAGACCAAGTTTGAAAATCCCCTGGCTTAAAGTCAGGGGATTTTTTGATGTTTCGTTTCCATGCAACATGCGCCTAAAGCTATGGGGTTGTATAAATTTATCTGAAATTGATAATCCTGAAGCCTGAGTGGGAAACATAATACTCAGTTGCTTAAGAATTTTGCTATTTCCAGCCGATGAGGGAGTATTTTCTTCCCCTACTCCCCCCTGCCCCTGCCCCCGCTCCCCATTACGCGGTGATACTACCAGAAAATAAAACTGCATGGAACTGAAAAATTACTGGTTGGCTCCAAATAAAGTTGCTTTACCACGACTAAGACTACTACAGTGGGTGAATCTCCGGCCAGAGGAGAGCGAACGAACTCAACTCATGTTCTTTTTTTACACAACTGTATGTGTAGGATTGCGGTGGGCAGAAGACAGTACTGTGGCGCTGTTTTTGGATGAATATGGGACTCATTTACTGCCGTGGATGTATATTGCCAGTGCCGTTATGAGTGCAGCACTAGTTTTTTTATACTCTTGGCTGCAAAAGATTTTTCCTTTGCGCCGGGTGATTGTAGCGATCGCCCCTTGCATGTTAATGCCATTACTATTATTAGTTGTATTACGTTGGGGAGCGCATGTTTCATACCTGGCAGTTATTTCGGCATTTATGCTGCGGCTGTGGGTAGATGCCCTTTATGTAGTCAATGACCTTAATACTTCCATCGTTGCCAACCAAATATTTAATATTCGGGAGATTAAACGGACTTACCCATTGGTGAGTAGTGGGCTTTTAGTCGCAGATGTGATCAGTGGCTTTAGTTTGCCTTGGCTATTGCAATACACCACGCTGAATAAGATCATCTTCATCGCTTGTATAGTAATTTTATTAGGGTCGGGGATTTTATTATATTTAACTCATCAATATCGAGCAGCTTTTCCTGAAACGCCACAAAAACTAGTTACTGAAGAACAAGCTTCACGACAGCGTTTTATTAAAAGTCCTTTGAAGCGATATGTTTGGCAGCTGTTTGCTTTTGTCGGTCTATTGCAAGTCATTGGGTTATTAATAGATTTTCAATATCTACGTGAACTCCAATCTAATTTGGGCGACCGAGAACTTGCCAGCTTCTTAGGTCTTTTTGGTGGGACGTTAGGACTGTGTGAGTTGTTGTTGCAGTGGTTTATTTCCAGCCGAATTATCGAACGGATGGGGGTATTTTTCACAGCGACGCTTTTACCTATTACCGTAGGCTTTTCACTACCAGGAGTGCTGGTATTATTTTATTTAATTCCCGCTATCCAATCACAAAGCTTTTTTTGGGGTTTGGTAATTGTCAAATTCTTTGATGAACTCCTACGCTACACCTTTGTCATGAGTAGCGGCCCCATCCTGTACCAACCAATTCCAGAGGCAATTCGCAGCCGGATGCAGACTTTATCTGGTGGAACTGCCGAAGCGATCGCTACAGGTTTGACAGGAGTGCTAATTTTTGCAACTATATTGTTTTGTGGGCAGTTTATACCCGTACCGTTGCAAAAGTGGGTGTTAGTAGCAGAAACAATGCTGATAGCTGGCACCTGTTTAAAAGTAGTTTGGGAATTGCGATCGCGCTATGTTGAACTGTTAGTCTTGAGTGTGGCACGGGGCCAGTTAAGTGCAACCAATGTAGGCTTACGATTTTTCAAGCAAGGTGTAGTCAAAGCCTTGGGAGAAAAAGGCAGCGAAGCAGATAAACGCTCTTGTATTGAACTTTTAGCCCAAATTGATCCCCAAGGATGTGCGGAAGTTTTAGCACCTCTGTTAGTTAAGTTAACCCCAGATTTGCAATGCCAAAGTTTGGAAGTTATGTTGACAGCAGGTGCAAATCCCGCTTATTTATCTGCTATCCGTCCTTTGCTAGAACAACCCCAAGAAAGTAACTCCGAAGTTTTCGCCCTAGCGCTGCGCTACGTTTGGCTAGCTGAACCAAATCCCAATTTAAGCATCCTAGAAGAATACCTGAACCCCCGGCATAACTCGCTCATCCGCGCCACCGCCGCCGCTTTGGTTTTACGTCAGGGAACGCCTATGCAGAAGGTAGCAGCTACCCAAACTATGCGCCGGATGTTGACTCATAAGAAAGAACGGGAACGGGTAAATGGAGTCAGGGCGCTTAGAGAAGCAGTTTATTTACAAGCGTTGCGGATTCACATTCCGAATTTATTACAAGATGAGTCGTTACGGGTGCGCTGTGCCGTATTGGAAATGATTGCAGCAACCCATTTAGAAGAGTATTATTGTGCATTAATAGCAGCACTTAATTACAAATCAACCCGCACTACAGCAATGTCAGCTTTAGTCCGGCTAGAGAATGAAGTTATAGAGATGCTGTTGCGGGTAGCTACCAATATTTACAAACCAGAAGTAGTGCGAATGTACGCTTGGCGTACCATTGCTCAAATTGGTACTCAAGAAGCATTGGAGATTCTATGGGAAAAATTGGAAACATCTTGGGGTACAACTAGGGATCATATTCTTCGCAGCTTACTAAAAATACACAAACAACCAGGAATTAAAGGTTTAGTAGACCGATTTTATGAAAGTCGGGTAGAAAATTTAATTGAGCAGGAATTGAAGTTTTTAGGTGAGATTTACGCTGCATATATAGACTTGAAAACACTAGACGAAAAAGGAAATCAGCAATCTAGTGAGAGGATTGTAATTGTCTCTGAGTTATTGCAACGCGCCCTTTTAGAATTGGAATTGGATGTCAAAGAGCGGCTTTTACTGCTATTGAAACTGCTTTACTCGCCAGAAAAGATGCAGGCAGCAGCATTTAATTTGCGATCGCTCTCAGTGGTAAACTTAGCGCGAGGGTTAGAAATCCTAGAGCATACCATAACTTTGTCTTCAAAATCTCTGTTGCTGAAT
Organism: Nostoc sp. ChiVER01; assembly: GCF_034531155.1. Taxonomy (NCBI): domain Bacteria; kingdom Bacillati; phylum Cyanobacteriota; class Cyanophyceae; order Nostocales; family Nostocaceae; genus Nostoc; species Nostoc sp. ChiVER01. Next base: position 282,333 of record NZ_JAVRBS010000003.1, read on the forward strand.
ATTTTAGATAACCGACCACTGCCAGAAAAATTGCAACATCTGGTAGAAGCTAAAATCATAGAATATGAAAATATGATAGTTAGCGATCGCCTCCACAGATTGCTGACGTTGGGTAACTTCCTTTCTGACTGGTGTCTAGCTTGCTGTTTTCATTTTGCTCAAGTAACTCGCACGCCATTGACAAGTTCTGAAATTTTAGTGAGTTTGCGTCATCCAACCGGCTTTGTTAGAGAAGCTGCGATCGCATATTTAAATATGGTTTCACATCGTGTTCTCCGACAAATCCTCCCCCAGTTAGAAAAAGATCCACATCCTTTGGTAGCTGCTCAAGTCAAAGAGTTACTCGAAAAATACCAGTTTAAAAATTAAAATTTATAGCCTTATTAGTGCAATTACCTCTAACTTCTTACCAAAGAAAATTTGATTCCTCCCTGTGGAATGTAGTACAACCTGTCACGGAAGTTTATCATGTGTTCACTGATATGGATGCTATTAAAACTAAATGCTGGTGACAAGAAATGACTAATAATCAACAACTTGCTTATCGTCTGATTCAACAAGAGCATATAAAGCGTCTAGGCACAGGCGAATTAGTCCTGCTCCGTAATCGCCGTCAGCAAAAGCCTGTTGTGATGAATCCAAGTTTTACTGGTCGGATTCTAAACACAATCGCGGTTGCCTCTGTTGTCAGTACTTGTTTATTTGGGATAGGCACGCTTTCGTGTTGGGGCTTAGAGATTATTGAGGCGAACACAAAATCAATTTCCCTCAGTAAAGAGCATGAGTGGCAGACACGAAAACATATCTGTTTGGGCTGGATGCTTGTTGGGTTTTCCAGCTTTGTTGCTAGTGCCTCGTTAGCTGAAAAGCCTCAGCAACAAATCAATGAATAGACTAACTGTTAAAGACTCTTTTATTCATTAAGCAAACAACAGCATTTTAAATATGAAACTACCTCAAATGATCGTCACAACAGTGGCGGCAATCACTTTTGGATATATCGGTTCCCAATACTTCACCAGAAATATTATGTATATCATAGGCGGTGGAATGATTGGGGTTGGTGCAGTAGCATATGTAATTACGCCCGGAACCAAACAAAAGCCAACCCACACACAACCAAAGGAGCCTGCGAAAACTACTCGCCACTGAGCGCCGTAGTTCTCAGATGGGAACAAATGCTCAAAAAATTAATAAATCGTCAGTCCCTACGAAGAAGTCAAAAGTCAAAAGTCAACTTCACGGTGTGGGTTCAGAACTTCTAATTTCCTCCACTTGACCAACTTCGAAAATGAGAGTGAATGGTTGCCCCATCTCTTGCTTGATAAATTCTTCTAATAACTCTACTTGCCGAGGTGTAACAGGCTCTCTTGCTCGGACACTCAAACGAACTTCTGGAGGATTTGTCAACCAATTGGTATTACTGTTAAGTAACTGCAATCGCCCAAAGGTGACAGTTCGATTTAATAAGGCTCGTCGTAAGCTAGTTTCTAGTTGCGATTGCCGTACAAGTCGAGCAAAGCTGACTCCCAAGGGAATTAACAGGATAGCTGTCAAAGTCATAGTCCAAATTAGAGGTTGACGGGCCCGCGCCATTGAAGTGTAACCCGCTACTAAGAATGTCACCATACAGGAGAGCGCAATACCTAGCAAGTTGGTAAGATAAAGTAGGGTTGCTCCTAAACTGAGTGACCAATTTCCTTGTGCCAAGCCTAAGCCAATCACACAGATGGGGGGCATAAGGGCAACAGCGATCGCAGTTCCCGCTAAACTAGTAGATATTTTCGTCTCAACTTTCGCATAACCACTGATACCACCAGCCGCTACCGCAATTCCTAAATCTAACAATGTTGGTCTGGAACGAGCTAGCACTTCACTACCATAGCTGGGCAACCCCACCAGCAAACCCAGAGTAAAGGCGATCGCTACCGCTAACAGCGTGCCCAATGCTACAGCAATTACACCCTTGCGAAACAAAATAATATCTGCTTGCAAAGCACCAAAAGCTAAACCGCGAATCGGCAACATTAGAGGGGCAATGATCATCGCGCCAATAATCACGGCCGCACTGTTGGATAATAAACCCAAAGTTGCGATCGCACAGGAGCTAACAATCAAAATTATGTAAGCTGAGTCTAAGGTTGATTCTGCCAGCAAGTCTGTTTGTAGCTGTTGGAGTTGTTCCGGCTGCGAACCCCGGCGGCGGAAATTTTGAAAGCGGTCTCGAATGTTATTACCCAAGACCTTCCTCCTGAATGCTTGGTTAACTGTAAAATCTTTATTCTCTGTTAATTAAAGTCTTACATTGAACTGGTGTCATCTGAAAATAGTCAAATGATAATAAGTGCAAAATTATACCAAAAATATTTTTATGGTACTTGAATCAGCGATCGCCGAGGAAGTCATTACAAACAATCTCAAGCAGTTTCTGTTGGTGCTTTCGGTGTCTCTGGGTGTGGCGACACTACCGCAGATATTTAGCTGGTTTCGCAATATACCTTACACCTTGCTACTAGTGATTGTCGGGTTAGGTTTGGCGTTTGTCGATGTCCGTTTAGTAACCCTTTCCCCCGAATTAATTTTGTTCATTTTTTTACCACCACTGCTATTTGAAGCCGCCTGGAATTTGAAATGGGCAGAACTGAAGCGGGATTTAGTGCCAATTTGCTTGTATGCAGTGTTCGGGGTAGTAATTGCGATCGCAGGGGTAGCGATCGCTCTTAATCAACTCGTTGGTATTTCTCTAACTACAGCTTTACTCATTGCAGCCAGCTTATCTGCCACTGACCCTGTTTCTGTCACCGCTTTGTTTCGTGAACTGGGCGTAGATAGTCGTCTTGTCACCTTAATGGAAGGCGAAAGCTTGTTCAATGATGGCATGGCTGTAGTTGCCTTTGGTTTTTTGGTGACGTTATCTTTGGGAACTGTAGAATTGGAATTCCAGCCAATTTTATTGCAGTTATTTACAGTTGTTGGCATCGGTTTAGCAGTGGGAGCTTTTATCGGATTTGGTATTTCCTACCTTACCCAGCGCTTTGATTTGCCGTTGGTGGAACAATCTTTAACTCTAGTTTCCGCTTATGGGACTTACCTGATTATTGAAGACTTGGGCGGTTCTGGGGTAATTGGAGTTGTCACCACAGGTTTGATTTTAGGCAACTTTGGCTCTCGTATCGGCATGAATCCCCGCACCCGGATTATTGTTTCCGAATTTTGGGAATTTCTCGCATTCTTTGTTAACTCAATTGTTTTTCTGCTGATTGGCGACCAAATACGCTTTGCTAGTTTAGGCGAAAACCTGCAAATCATAATGGTAACAGTGGCAGCAATGATTTTGATGCGAGCAGTTGGTATTTACATTCTCAGTAAATTAAGTACTAGCATCACCAAATCGGAAATTTCTTTACCAGAACAAACTATCCTATGGTGGGGTGGGTTACGCGGTTCCGTCTCCATTGCCCTGGCATTGAGTGTATCGACGACACTGCCAGAGCAAGAAAAAATCATTGCAACGGTATTTGGAGTAGTATTATTTACTCTGCTTGTTCAGGGATTGAGCATCAAACCTTTACTGGAAAAACTTAATTTGCTAAGTGATGCACCCTTACGTGAGCAATATTTAGAATTTGTTGCCCGTCATGTTGCCTTAGAACGCGTTCTAGAACACCTCCAGGCAGACCAACGCCCCGGTATTGACCCAGAGTTTCGTCCTTATCAAGAGACACTAATCAAAGGCGAACTTGCAGATTTACGGCTAAAAATTGACAAATTACAGGGTGAATATCCCAATCTTCAGAGCTTTACAACAGAACAGTTCCGAGGAGAATTGTTGGCAATTGAAGCCGACACTTATGCAGAATTTGTCAAATCAGGTCGGTTAAATAAAGAATTAGCATCTATGCTTGAGGATGTTTTGTAGTTAGTCGTAACATAGCAATCCTAAATAATTCGCGATCAACAAGATCCCCGACTTTGTAAAAGTTGTTGGGGGTCTGCGGGTTGCAATTTTTACAAGTTTGAATTGCGAATTGCTTTAATCCCCCTGCGGATGCTCATCCCATAAAGTTGTCAGTTCTCGTAAACTCTGATGAGCGCCATTACCTAAAATTAGATGATCTAGTACCGGAATGCCCAAAAGCTGCGCCCCTACTAATAACTGACGCGTCAATTCTATATCTTCCTGGCTGGGTTCAAGGTTTCCAGAAGGATGGTTGTGGGCAACTATTACCCGCGTTGCTCCTTGACGAATAACTTCCCGAAAAATATCGCGAGGAGAAGCTAGGGTTTCGGTTGCTGTGCCAATGGTAATTATTTGTGTACCTAATAAGCGATTTTTAACATCTAAAAGCACCACTGCAAAACGTTCTTGTATTTGCCACATCAAATCTTGACTGAGGGTAGCAGCAGCAGCAAGTGGGCTATCAATTAATGTGCCATCATTGGGGCGAGATTGAAAGGCGCGTTTACCCAATTCAATTGCTGCTAAGATACTTGTCGCTTTCGCTGGGCCAACACCAGAAATTTGCATCAACTCAGCAGGGCTAACTTCTCGCAAAACTACCAAAGGATCGCGTTGGTGTTTGCCTAATTCGCTCAAAATATATTGTCCCAAACCCACGGCTGATAGTTTTCCTGGCCCCTGACCGGTGCCTAGAAGAATTGCGATTAACTCTGCTGTGGCTAAAATTTTTGCACCATGTGTCATTAATCGCTCACGCGGACGCTCATTTGTAGGTAGGTCGGCAATTCTGAGGCAATAGGTCATAAACTAAGATAATCATTACCACACATCAAACTATCTTTAGTTATCCCTTGTTTGCTCTAGAAATTATCTTAATTTGAAAAAATCTTTAATCTTTAGCAATTTTTTCCTTTCAGCACATCTTGCCTTCACAAAAATAATGGTCATCAATAGCAAGCTGTTACACCTAGAGTTAGGTGGCTTTATCAACTATGCTGTTATATGTGTGGTAATTGAGATTAGATAAATGTTAGTTTACCTAATATAATTCAATAATCTGTCATAAATCTCCGATATGAAACTCAATATCCGTGACGGATTTCATTTAACTAGCATTTACCCCACAGATAAAACTGCTTACTTAGAACATTTCAACGATAGAAGTATTTCTTATACAATTCCTGTCATTCCCTATCCTTATACAGAAGCTGCCGCAGATTGGTGGATACAGCATAGGCTTGAGTTTTTGAGAGAAAATGGAAGAGAAATATCCTTTGCACTTCGCAACCCTGAAGGTTATTTAATTGGCTCAGTTGGTGTAGATGACTTAAAAGTTGGACAAGCACATAGAGCAGAGATTGGCTATTGGCTAGCTAAAGCATATCGTGGGCAAGGATTAGCTACTGATGCGCTCCGTGTTTTTGTTAAGTACGCGTTTGATAATCTTGAAGTGATTCGCCTAACTGCTCATGTTATTGATTTCAATACCGCTTCAGTAAAGGTTTTAGAGAAAAACAGATTTAAGCTAGAAGGGTGCTTAAGGCAACATACGAAAACTCAAAACGGTATATTCAATACACTTGCCTACGGTTTGCTTAAAGGCGAGTGACAGCAGCCTAAAACCTATAGTCTAGATTCTTCATTGTGCTTCTCTATGAGAGGCTTCACTCAGAATGGCAAATTATACCTTCTTGGACTTTCCAAACATCTTCTGAAGTTTGAATAGCGTCAGCAAAGGGCGTAGTTTACCGCCGTAGGCATTGCATAATTCAGCAGCCCAACAAAACACTACATGCAATCGCAAACCCTGTAAATCCCTTCATTTTCACTGCTCACTGATAAATTTGCGTTGCTTTGAGCATGTGGTAGGTAATGATCAACTGAGTCAAAGCGAGAGGATAACTTTGGAGTGTTTCTCCAGTTGTACCAGCAATTTTTCCCAGTTCGGGATTACTTTCGCGATCGCAAATACTTCGTAAATGGGGCATATCAGAACAAATGATATGCTCTAGCTTATTCACCTGGTCTAAGGTTGCATGACCATCAACTTCTAAAACATCCACCGGCTTACTCATATCTCTGTCTAGTCCCAGGCGGATTGCTGAGTCAGAATTACCATAGCCAGAGTTGACAATCTGAGTAAAATCTGGATGGGGAATTGTTGGACGTAGTACCAAACGCACATTCAGGTGTCCATTGGTTTCATCATCTTCCCCGGTGGGTGGGTAGAAACTGATTACTATATCAGACCATTGTCGCTGCGGACGGATAAACTCTGCTGAGTCTGGTTCGCGTTTTTCTAATTCTGCTAGTACCTGTTCTGGTGTGTAGCCGCGCTTTTGTGTGTCTCGCTTAACTTTCCACTTAGAGCGTAGTTCTTCAGGCGGTGCTAGGTAAACTTTCACGTCGTAACAATCGCGGGCACCACGCGTAGAATAACCGAGTAATCCCTCAATAATCACGAATTTATTCGGCTTAATATACTGCGGTGGCTCGAATGTGCCAGTTTTATGGCTATAAACTGGTTTAAGAATTGGCTGTCCTGTGCGTAGCAGCGACAGGTGTTGCTGCATAATATCTAAATGGTTGCAGTCTGGGTGGAGGGCAGTGATGCCAATCTCTGCACGCTGTTGGCGATCGTAACGGTGATAGTCATCTGTGCATATCAGCGTCACATTTTCTGGGCCGAGTACCTGAGCGATTCCTCGCGTTAGTGTTGTTTTCCCAGCAGCGCTGTCGCCTACAATACCAAGAATTATTGGACGGCTCATCATACCTCCCAGAATACAAGCAAGTTTAGTAATAAAATTTCCCTACAATAGTTTTTATTCTAGAAGGGTTTAGGCAAGTAACTCAAACAAAGGCTTGGTATGCAATATCTCTACATATATAGAATGTGTGTGCGATGCCTACGGGAGTAAACTACGCTGTTGGCGCAATAATGACAATCTACCTTCCTTTTAGAGTTATCTGTACGCATAATGAGCGATGTAAAAGTAGATTGTAATTTTAGACTTTTCTTGCGGAATCCACTCTCAGCCGTAGATACTCAATTTTGATACAGGTATCCATCACTACGTTGAGTCCTGCTTCTGTTGCTTTTTGTGCTGATGATTGATCCCAGATACCCAATTGCGCCCACACAGTTTTAACGTTGATCGAAATTGCTTTATCTACAATTGCTGGCAAGTACTCAGAACGCCGAAACACATTAACAATATCCACAGGTTCTGGTAATTCCTGAAGTGCAGCATAACTGGATTGACCGTCAATTTCTTTAATTAAAGGGTTGACGGCATAGACTTTGTAGCCAACTTGCCGCAAAAATTGGGCGATTTGATAGCTGGTACGATGGCGTTTATCAGAGTAACCCACAACAGCGATAGTTTTGGCTTGCGTTAACACCTTAAGCAAGAGGTTATCATCTTCTTTGAGGTTTGGCATGATCTAAATATCCTGAGCGTAGGCGCAGCCCGTCGTAGACATCGCTTTGATCATTATACTGAGTTGTATTTAAAGATAATTTTGACTTCTAAAAAATCCTTGGCGAGTATCAAAGACTCATTCACAAGTTCATAATCCCCAATTTTATGACAACTCAAACACTAGGACTCGAACAAAACCTTTATGACTATTTACTATCAGTCTCTTTGCGAGAAGCGGAAATCTTAACCCAACTGAGACAGGAAACAGCCCAGTATCCAATAGGGAGAATGCAGATTGCTCCCGAACAGGGGCAATTTTTGGCATTATTGGTGCAGTTATTGGGAGCTAAAAAAACTTTGGATATTGGGGTATTTACAGGTTATAGTTCTTTGGTGGTAGCATTGGCGTTACCGAGAGACGGTAAAGTGGTAGCCTGTGATGTGAGTGATGAATTTACAACGATCGCTCGGCGCTATTGGCAGCAAGCGGGAGTGGCGGATAAAATTCAACTGCACATTGCCCCAGCTTTGGAGACTTTGGATCGGCTACTAGCAACCAAAGAAGCGGAAACCTTTGATTTTGCTTTTATCGATGCAGATAAGAGCAACTATGATGGTTATTATGAGCGATCACTACAATTAGTGCGTCCCGGGGGACTGATTGTGATCGATAATGTCCTCTGGTCAGGTAAGGTTGCCGACCCCCAAGTGCAAGATAATAGAACTAAAAAGATTCGTGCCTTTAATCAAAAGCTGCATCTTGACCAGCGAGTTAGTCTGAGTTTAGTAGCGATCGCAGATGGTTTGACTCTGGCACTGAAGAAATGAGAAGTCCTGCTGAAGAGAGAATTCAGAATTCAATATGCTTAGGTTAGCGCCAAAAACCTTGAAATGTGTAGGTTGGGTTAAGCAAAGCGCAACCCAACCTACAATTTTCCACAAAGCCAAGCGTATTGATTCAGAATGTTTGAATTTAGAATACCCCAGTAGTCAAGTCAGGGCTAAGAGTCACAAAAAAAAGAATTTAATATCACGCGCGTTTAAAATCGCTAATCCATTCTGGATTCTGGCTCCTGAATTCTGAACTATTGAAGTATCTTTAAATTTTGAATTTTGAATTTTGAATTGTTAATCGGTTGTATATTATTAATATACTAAAATTGAATAAATGTCTCTACTAACTGTTTAACCTTTAATAGTAATATTCGTGGAAGATATTCTGCAAGCAGTAGAAAGAATTTTGCAAGACAAGCCTCTTGCATCAATTCAATGTTTTGTGCTATCTCAATCGTGGTTGGGCAAAACTTACGAGGAAATGGCAGAGGTATCAGGCTACCGCAACAATTACATCAAAGAAGTTGGCTCTGAGTTGTGGCAAGACCTTTCCGTTGCACTTGGAAAGAAAATAACGAAAAAAAATCTGCATTTAGCCTTGCAGAAATATCTCCAAGAGAAGATAACTGATCGAGAGAATCAGAGTCAAGAAAAATTGGGCGAAGAATCTAGCTTAGAAATGGTTTCTCCAGACTTGTCTTCAGCAAGCAAGATCGAATTTCCAAGCGGCCCTGTACCACTGGGTTCTCCTCTTTACATCAACCGCCCTCCCTTAGAAGAACTTGTTTATAACGAGATTTTACACCCTGGTTGCTTAATCCGAATTAAAGCACCTAGAAAAACGGGAAAAAGTTCTCTGCTGAACCGAATGATTGCTTATGCTAAAGAGCAAGGTTATCAAATTGCCTATTTGGACTTTCAAGAAGCTGACGAAGATATTTTTGCTTCTCTGGATAAATTTTTGCGTTGGTTTTGTGTCAATGTCAGCAGACAATTAAATCTCCTTCCCTGTCTAGATGATTTTTGGGATACGGAAATGGGCAGCAAGGTAAGCTGCAAAATCTATTTTGAAGCATATCTGCTGCAATACATTGAGCAAAGTCCTGTAGTTTTGGCTTTGCATGAAGTCCATCGAGTTTTTGAACATCCCAATATTGCCCAAGACTTTCTGCCAATGCTGCGATTTTGGCACGAACAAGCAAAGCAGGATCAAATCTGGCAAAAACTACGAATGGTAGTAGTTCATACCACAGAGATTTATATTCCACTCAAGCTAAACCAATCGCCTTTTAATGTTGGGATCACAATTACATTGCCGCCGTTTACCCTCAATCAGATACAGAAATTAGCATTAGCTTACGGGCTACATTGGGCAGCAGACTCTGAAGGGGCAAAACGCCTTGTACCTTTACAAGCAATGGTAGGAGGACATCCTTATTTGGTGAGCCTGGCGCTTTATCATTTATATCATGAAGAAATAACATTAGAGGTGTTACTAGAAAGCGCATCTACACAAGTGGGAATTTACAGTCAGCATTTACGAGAACTGTTGAGCTTACTCCAAAAAGAACCAGAATTAATGTTAGCTATGAAAAAGGTAATTGCCACAGACGAAAAAGTGGAGCTAGACGCGATCGCTGCTTACAAGCTAGAAAGTATGGGCTTGGTTCAATTAAACGGCAATCAAGCTCATATAATGTGTGAGTTATATCGCTTTTATTTTAGCCAACAACTAGGACGTTCAGGATCATAATAGTTCTGGTAAACTATTGAAACAGAGATAATAAAAATACTTGTTCTCGTTCTTAATATGAATTTAATCAATTATCTCGATGCAAATTCATTTATTAAAAATGAAAACTAGTTTAAAATCTTAAATCAAATGAACAATTATCGATACCAAGTTGGTGGAACCCTGACAACTGACGCTCCTAGCTATGTTGGGCGCAAAGCAGATGTAGAACTTTACGAAGCCTTGAAGCAGGGAGAATTTTGCTACATCCTGAGCAGTAGGCAAATGGGCAAATCCTCACTTATGGTAAAAACAAAGCATCGCTTTCAACAAGAGGGCTTTAAATGTGCCACCGTTGATATGACTAATATCGGTTGTGACAATATAACTCCAGAGCAATGGTATAAGGGAGTGGTAGGTGATTTATGGTTAGGTTTTAAACTGTTAGGTAAAGTCAATTTGAAAAGCTGGTGGCAAGAACAAAAAGATATTTCTTTAGTTCAGAAAGTTAGCCGATTTATTTCGGAAATTCTGTTAGCTCAGTTTCCTAACGAAAGACTATTCATTTTTATTGATGAAATTGATAGCATTCTCAGCCTCGATTTCTCTGTTGATGACTTTTTTAGCTTGATTCGCTTTTGTTATAACCAACGAGCAATTGATCCAGATTATCATCGGATTACATTTGCAATTTTTGGTGTTGCAACACCTTCAGACTTAATTCGATATCGAAATAATACTACTCCGTTTAATATAGGTAAAGCCATTCAAGTAAATGGATTTACATTTGAAGAAGCTCAAACTTTATCTTTAGGACTGAATATTAAAGATAATCATCCCCAAAAAATTTTGAAAGAAATATTAGCTTGGACAGAAGGACAACCATTTCTTACTCAAAAGCTATGTCGCCTACTTGTCACTTTATCTCAAAATGATGTGAGTAAAAAATTCAAAATTCCCCCTGGTGCAGAAGAATTTTGGATAGAAAATGTAGTGCGATCGTACATTATCGAAAAATGGGAATCACAAGATGAACCAGAGCATTTACGGACAATTCGCGATCGCATCCTGGGAAACGAACAAATTGCCGCAAGATTGCTGGGAATTTATCAACAAATCCTCCAAGGAGTGCAAGTCCTAGCCGACGATAGCCGAGAACAGGGAGAACTGTTGTTATCTGGTTTAGTAATCAAAAAGCAAGGTTTTCTCCAAATTAAAAATCGAATTTATCAAGAAGTTTTCAATTTAGAATGGGTTGGAAAAAAATTAGCTTACTTACGCCCCTACTACGAAACCTTCAATGCATGGATAGCCTCAAAGGAAAAAGATGAATCTCGCTTATTGCGGGGACAAGCCTTAATTGATGCTCAAACTTGGGCAAATGGCAAAAGCTTGAGTAACTTAGATTATCGATTTTTAGCTGCTAGTGAAGAATTAGATCGGCGAGAAATGCAGCACGCATTAGAAGCCGAACGCGCCAAAGAAATTGAAGCACGACTTGCAGAACAACAAAAAAGGCTGATTCAACAAAAGAAAACTGCTACAATAGTGACACTTTTGCTCGTGGGAATGACAATCAAGTTGGTGATTTCTATAGTGTGGGGAGTGTCGCTTTTACGAAAGATTGATGCCTTAGAATCACAGTTAAAATGTAATCAGGTAGGGCATCAAGGTAAAAGAATAACTACAAATCCTCGCTTAGGTAGATGCTGAGGTGAATTAGAGATTTTAGAATATCATAGAGAAACGCAGGGCTTCCCAAAGCTGCCGATGATGTGAGTTAAAATCCTGATATCTTCAATAACTACTCACGCAGACAGCCCCAGAAAAAGCGATCGCTATGCTTCAGTACCCCAATCTCGAACAAGCGCTAAAATATCACTTCGGTTACGACAGATTCCGCCCCGGACAACGGCAAATTATCGAAGATGCGCTGCAAAATCGAGATTTATTGATTGTGATGCCTACGGGTGGGGGAAAATCTTTGTGTTTTCAGTTACCTGCATTAATCAAACAAGGCTTAACGGTGGTGGTGTCGCCATTAATCGCTTTGATGCAAGACCAAGTAGAAGGACTGCGAAACAATAATATTAACGCCACATTTCTCAATAGTAGTTTGAATCCCTATAAAGTGCGATCGCGGGAAGAAGCCATCCTCACCGGTAAAGTTAGACTACTTTACGTCGCCCCAGAACGTCTTTTGAGTGAAAGATTTCTCCCGTTTCTCGATTTAGTCAAAGAAAAAATTGGCATTGCGGCTTTTGCCATTGACGAAGCCCACTGCGTCTCTGAGTGGGGACACGACTTCCGCCCAGAATACCGCCAAATGAAATCTCTGCGGAAACGCTATCCTGATGTTCCTACACTCGCCCTCACTGCCACAGCAACCGATCGCGTCCGTGCTGATATTATCCAACAACTAGGGCTAAAGCAACCTAGTATCCACATTGCTAGCTTTAACCGCCAAAACCTTTATTACGAAGTTCGTTCTAAAACCAAGTCTGCGTATGCTGAATTATTAGAACTCATCCGAGAAAATGAAGGTTCAGCAATTATTTATTGCTTAACACGCAAAAAAGTTGATGAACTCACCTTTAAATTGCAAAATGATAAAATTTCTGCCTTGTCTTATCATGCCGGATTAACTGATGAAGAACGCAGCAGCAATCAAACTCGATTTATTCGGGATGATGTGCGCGTCATGGTGGCAACAATTGCCTTTGGAATGGGAATTAATAAGCCAGATGTGCGGTTAGTAATTCACTTTGATTTACCGCGTAATTTAGAAAGTTATTATCAAGAATCAGGTAGGGCGGGAAGGGATAATGAACCTTCACGTTGTACGCTTTTTTTTAGTTTCAGTGATATTAAAACTATTGAATGGAGTATTAACCAAAAAACTGACCCCCAAGAACAGTTGATTGCTAAACAACAACTGCGTCAAGTAATTGACTATGCTGAAGGTACTGTTTGTCGGCGGACAATTCAGCTAGGTTATTTTGGGGAACGTTTTCCCGGTAATTGCGGTAACTGCGATAATTGCCGTCATCCCAAACCAATGCAAGACTGGACAATTGAAGCCATGAAGTTTTTATCTTGTGTGGCGCGTTGTAAAGAAAGATTTGGGATGCTGCACATTATTGATGTGTTGCGGGGGGCAAAAAAAGACAAAATTATCCAGTACGAACACGATAAACTTTCTACCTACGGTATTGGCAAAGATAAAAGTGTAGATGAATGGCGAATGTTGGCGCGATCGCTTTTACATCAAGGGTTGCTAGAACAGACTAGCGATGGTTACTCAGTTTTGAAACTTAACCCCCTCAGTTGGGAAGTGATGCGGCGACAGCGTACAGTTTCCCTTGTTGTTCCCGTAGCACAAAAGGTTACTTGGGAAGAAGGGAGCGAGAAGGCTGTTGAAGCAGAGATATTAATGCAGAGGTTGCGATCGCTCCGTAAACAACTTGCTGATGAACAATCTGTACCACCTTATGTTGTATTTCAGGATTCTACCTTGAAATTGATGGCACAGGTACAGCCTACAACACTAACGGAATTTGGTAAACTTTCGGGTGTAGGCAGTCACAAACTTTCCCAATATGGCGATAAATTCCTCACAGAAATTCGCGCCTACCGCCAAGAAAAAGGTTTGATAGATCCACCCCAAGTTAGTTTTACACCCTCTGTTAGCTTACCTTCTGACACAGAAATATTCACATTACAATTACATAAACAAGGTTTAAGTGTTAATGAAATTGCCAAAAAACGCAATATTCGCCCTACAACAATTATTCGCCATTTGACAGATTTGATTGAAAAAAATCAGCCTGTAGATATAAATCAGTTAGTACCTCTTGAACATCAACAAAAAATTTGGCAAGTTTTAGAAGTGCTTGGTGATATCTCTTTAACACCAATTCGAGAACAACTCGGTGAAAGCTACACTTATGATGAAATTCGCTTAGTACGGGGTAAATGGCGGCGTGAAAATCGCAAGTGATAATTAAATTTTAAAGGATGTTTCAAAAATATTGGGCGAATAGAAATCGCTAGGACTAGTATTAATTGAGACTTTACAAATATGCTCTTATTTTGTTGCGAATGCACCCTTTATAGCTGTAATTCGAGATGAACTAAAATTATCCGAAAAAAGGCCCGCTTTTGATAGTGCCATCGGGCATAGTAGTCTGGTAAACAAAAATCCTCTAATCGCCACAGCTTTACAAACATCCTCTTATGATTAAAATACAAGAGCAAGATTAAAGGAGTTAGCTGATGAGTCAGATGCTTAATACAGGAGTACGCTGGACAATTCACGATGTAGAACTCTTTGCAGAAAATGAAGGGACGCGGTACGAGATAGTTGATGGAGAATTATTTGTGACCAGGGCGCCTCACTTTAAACATCAGCAAACTTGTGGCAGAATTTTCCAACAGCTTAACATTTGGTCAGAGTCTACTGGTTTAGGGGAAGCTGTAATCAACCCAGGCGTTTTGTTTTCAGAATCAGATAATGTGATTCCTGATGTAGTTTGGGCTACTAAAGAAACCTTGGCCCTAACATTGGATGAAGCGGGACATTTAACTGGCGCACCAGATTTAGTAATCGAAGTTTTGTCTGCTAGCCAGGAAGACCTAAGACGGGATAAGGAAGCTAAACTTAAACTTTATTCCTCCAGAGGAGTAAAAGAATATTGGATTGCTGATTGGCGATCGCGTAAACTAGAGGTCTATCGGCGCGAACAAACTCAACTTAATTTGGTAGCAACCCTATTTAGTAGTGATATTATAATTTCTCCTTTATTGACTGGTTTTAGCTGTACTGTGAACCAGTTTTTTCCTACATAAATTTTAGGTTTAATGGAAAAACAAATTTCAAGTAACGGATTAACTAAAGTCCAGGTACTGATTATGGCGATCGCATCTGGTGTTTGTGTTGCTAACGTTTATTATAATCAGCCAATCCTTCAAGATATTGCATCATCTTTTCGAGTCAGTGAAGGCGAAGCGGGTAGCATATCTGTGCTTACGCAAGTTGGTTACGGTTTGGGAATTTTCTTTTTAATTCCCTTGGGCGATAAAATCAACAAGAAAAAATTAATTCTTTGCTTAATGATATGTTTATTCTGTTTATTGATAGGCATGACGTTTTCACAAAACATCGTCGAAGTTTGGATATTGAGCATAGCAATTGGAATTGCGACAGTCTCTGCTCAGATTATTCTACCTTTAGCAGCAAGTATAGATAGAGTAACTACAGGTCAAACAGTAGGCAATATTTTTACTGGTATATTAATTGGAGTTTTAGGAGCAAGGGTTTTTAGTGGATATATTGCTGAATGGTTGAGTTGGCGTTATGTATATGGATTTTCAGCAGGAATGATTTTAATTGTTATTGTTTTGCTAAATATCTATTTACCAAGTGTAAAAAATGAGTTTAATGGTTATTATTTGGCATTATTAAGTTCAACACTCCACCAATTAAAACGTTTTTCATTATTAAGAGAAGCATCTTTAATTAGCGGGTTATTGTTTGGTGTTTTTTGCTCATTTTGGACAACATTGACTTTCCATCTAAGCGGAACACCTTTTAATTTCCAATCTGACACAATTGGGATGTATGGCTTTGTGGCGATCGCAGGTGCATTAATGGCACCAGTTTTTGGTAAACTAGCTGATAAAGGTAACTCCCAACGTTCCTTAACTCTTGCTGTATCGATGGTGATTGCAAGCTTAGTAATTGCTAAAATTGCTTCTAATTCTGCACTGGCGATCGCTGTTGCTGTACTGTTACTAGATGTAGGTGTACAAGCAACCCAAGTTACTAACGTCGCAAGAATATA
Organism: Nostoc sp. ChiVER01; assembly: GCF_034531155.1. Classification (NCBI taxonomy): domain Bacteria; kingdom Bacillati; phylum Cyanobacteriota; class Cyanophyceae; order Nostocales; family Nostocaceae; genus Nostoc; species Nostoc sp. ChiVER01. The sequence continues at coordinate 298,128 of NZ_JAVRBS010000003.1, forward strand.
CACTCTTGATGCTCAATCGAATAGTCGCATCAACACAGTTTACATGACTACCTATTTTATTGGCGGTTCTGTAGGTACTAGCATTGGTCTATTATGCTGGAATCTCGGTGGCTGGAATTTGGTAACTTGGCAAATGTTATTTTTTACTGCGATCGCATTTTTTGTTATCGTCAGACCTAAAACAACTACAGCAAGAATAAATAATAAATAATCTCAAACTTTCATTTTTGAATATTACACTGAGATATCGCCTTGCAGCAATAACTAAATTTTCTCTTCATCAAGGCGATATCTCTATATAGTCAGCTTATATTAAGAAAAGCTGGGGATTTCAGAGTTGGAAACTTCTGAGGTTGCAGTATTTTGGCTTTTCGCGGATATAATTGCTAGCAATTTAGGCAGCACTAGGCAAGCAACAGTATTTAGCAGCGTCAGTAATATACCATCCATTAAACTCATATTGTGATTCTCCAGAATTCAAAATTGGTGTTTACTATATTTTTAGTTTGCAGCAAAATTAGTACAATTGCTTCAAATCAGGATTTTGAATTTGCTTTATTACATATAAGCTAACTAAATATATTCTGACAATCTCAAGGTGACTTGTACCGCAAGGCGGAAGTCAAAGATCAAAAGTCATGAAAAATATTCATAGTCATCATCTTATTTTTCTCTATCCAGAGATATAAAATAACGCTAGGACAATTTACTTCAAGAATCAGCAGACTTGTAAGCTAACTTTGTAACAAAATGTAAACCCGTCAAAGTCTTTGTGATTGCTTCTCTACGAGATGCTACGTAAACGTTGTACTCATAATTACCAATTATATAGTTATAAATTTTTATACTTACCTATTGAACACAGATGGTAATATTTATATTGTCCTTTTTCATGTAAAAAAAGGGCAATAAAACTTAATTTTTTCAAGGATAATACTTATGTCTTATCTCGCAAAGCTAAGTCGTTCACCACGTTTAATGAGTCTTGCGGCTTGTGGTGCAATCATAGCTACAATTCCTATCAATGCTGCTTTTGCAGCACCCACCGATCTTAGTAGTTATCAAAATTCCTGTCGGAACATTGATGTTAGTGGAGCCACCTTAACGGCAAGTTGCCGTAGAATTAATGGCACATACAACTCAACCTCAATCCTGATTCGGGGAATATTCAATGGGAATGGAGTTTTGCTTTATACTAGTAACCCCAGATCCGCTAGTAGTTATCAAAATTCTTGTCGCAACATTAATGTTGCTGGAGCTACCTTAACGGCAAGTTGCCGGAGAATTAATGGCACATACAACTCAACATCAATTCTGATTAAGGGAATAGACAATATTAATGGAGTTTTGCGCTATTCATAGGTAGACATTAGGCAACGTTAAAGTCGGTTGGGTTGCCAAAAATTAGGTGAGGTAGTTTATCTACCTCACCTAATTTTTAAAATAATTTACTGGTAATTTGTCCATCAATTCGGAGAACAATTAGCACAGAAATCAGGACTAAATTTACAGAATTGGCTGCCTGTCAATTGGTAAACTGTACAATAAGGAAAACTTGTAAGTTCAATTTTAGCTGCTTGTAATTTGGAAGCATTCGGCAACGCTTCAGTAAGTTTAGTTTTCTGGGCCAGAAAAAGGGCTAAAAGCTTAGGAAACGCCATGCAAGCAGCAATGTTGAGCAGCGTTAGCAGTATAGCGTCTATCAAATTCATAGGTAATCATCTCCTGTGAAACGTAGGCGTAGCTCGTCGTAGACATCGCTGTTCTTAGCTGCAAACACAATCATTGCTTGCAGTCTATGTAAATTAACTTTAACATAAATTTTTGTAAATATAAACGTGGAATTCCTGGAATTATCATACACAGAGGGGAATGTGGATAATAAGGACGGTTATTGTAGCGTAATAACAAAATAAGCTGGAAAACGATCCGTTTACGATATTTAGGTAAGGTGTTATGTCAAAAACCCAAACCGCGTCTTCTTTTTTATCTAATATTAGCGAACAAGAACGGCAGGCATTAAAGCGGTTGGTAGATTACACAAATGTGGAATCGCTGCCAGAAATTTGGCCTTTGGCAGCTGGGCGATTTGGTGATGTTGTCGCCCTCCGCAGCCCTCATGCTAAACCAGAAGTAGTAATTACTTATACCCAGTTGGCGGAGCAAATGCAACTATTTGCTGCTGGGTTGCAGGCGTTAGGAGTGAAGGTAGGCGATCGCATTTCCTTAATTTCTGACAACAGTCCTCGCTGGTTTATTGCTGATCAAGGGATAATGACTGCTGGAGCCGTTGATGCAGTGCGTAGCTCCCAAGCAGAAAAAGAAGAACTGCTATTTATCATCGCTAATAGTGGTAGTACAGCGATCGTAGTTGAAGATTTAAAAACACTTAAAAAACTGCAAGACCGTCTCAAAGATTTACCTATTCAGGTGGTAATATTACTGTCGGATGAAGCACCACCGACAGACGAAACCCTAAAGGCGCTGAACTTTACCCAGTTGCTCGAAATTGGGAAAAATCATAATTTTGTGCCAGTCAAGCAAAATCGTGATGCTCTAGCAACCCTAATTTACACCTCTGGAACCACAGGTAAACCCAAAGGTGTAATGCTGTCTTATAACAACTTGATGCACCAAGTACTCACTTTCAGGACAGTAGTACAACCAAATGTAGGCGATATCGTTCTCAGTATTTTACCTTCCTGGCATAGCTACGAACGAACTGTTGAATATTATTTACTATCTCAAGGTTGCACACAAGTTTATACCAACTTGCGCTCGGTAAAAGCAGATTTGAGACAATTTAAACCCAACTACATGGTGGGTGTACCTCGGCTATGGGAATCGATTTATGAAGGAGTGCAAAAGCAGTTCCGCGAACAACCAGCTAATAAACAACGCTTAATTAAGTTTTTATTGAGCAATAGCGAGAAATATATCAAAGCGCGGCGGGTTGCTCAAGGATTGGATTTAAATAATCTTCATGCTTCAGCCGTCGAACGATTAGCAGCTAAGATCCAAGCATCTGCTTTATTACCCCTCCATACTTTGGGAGAACGACTGGTTTATGCCAAAGTGCGAGAAGCCACCGGGGGACAAATTAAGCAGATGATTAGCGGCGGCGGTGCGCTTCCCAGACACATAGATAATTTCTTTGAGATTATTGGTGTGCAGATTTTGCAAGGTTACGGCTTGACAGAAACTTCTCCTGTTACCCATGTGCGTCGTCCTTGGCGAAATTTGATTGGTGCATCAGGGCAACCACTTCCAGCTACAGAAGCTAAAATCGTAGATCCTGAAACAAAAACGCCTTTACCAGTAGAAAAGCGAGGCTTAGTATTGTTGAAGGGGCCGCAGATTATGCAAGGCTATTACCAAAATCCGGAAGCGACAGCGAAAGCAATTGACGCTGATGGTTGGTTTGATAGCGGCGATTTGGGTTGGCTGACACCACAAGACGACTTGGTGCTAACTGGCAGAGCAAAGGATACGATTGTATTGACCAACGGGGAAAACATCGAGCCACAGCCGATCGAAGATGTGTGTTTGCGATCGCCATACATCGATCAAATTATGCTCGTCGGTCAAGATCAGCGCAGCCTGGGAGCCTTAATTGTCCCCAATATCGAAGCCTTAGAAAAATGGGCAGCCAGTCAAAATCTGACACTAGATACGCACAACGATTCGGTTACTTCTTCACCTACTCAAAAAATTGACTTCGAGAGTAGAATGATCCAGGATTTATTTCGGCAAGAATTGAATCGGGAAGTGCAAAATCGTCCAGGTTATCGACCGGATGACCGCATTGGAACGTTTAGACTGATTCTGGAACCGTTTTCCATCGAAAATGGCTTGATGACACAAACACTAAAAGTTCGCCGACACGTCGTTACGGAACGCTATCACGATATTATTGACGGCATGTTTGCCTGATTATTCCACCTCCCAACTAGTAAGAGTGAACGTGAAATATTTATGGATGTCTCCAAATCTAACTTGCTCCTGAAACGTGTTGTTAACGTCAAAGTCATTGTGACTCCCCTCTGGAAAGAGGAAGTACAACAGCAACTACAAACGCAAATCAATCAACTTGACCAGCAACTGCAACAGCTAGACGTAGAAGGACAAAGAGCGATCGCTGCAATTCAAAAGCAGAGTCTACAACCACCAGGCCCCCAGACCCTCCAACAAATTGACAATATCCAACTCCAAGTCAATCAAAAGAAAAGTGAATTTCTAGAGCAGAAAAATCAATTGCTGCAAAATCTCCAACAAGTGCAGTTTCTTCAGCAAGATCAAGAAGTCAACCAATTCCAAATGGAAGGCTTTTTCCGCGTAGAGATTGGTGATAACCTGATTAGCAAAATGCAAGTCGAAATCGTTCTCCGCGATGGCGTTGTAGAAGAAATTCGCGGCGACATTTAAATTTGTCATTTGTCCTCCCCTGCGGGAAGCCCTTCGGGTGACGCTCGTTCGCCCTTGGCGTGTCGTAGACAAGACTCGCTAACGCTGCGCTAACAGCAGTCGCTCATGGGGAAAACCCCCAAGACCTCGCTGCTTCACCGCTAAGGCGTCTATGTCATTTGTTTTATGACTAATGACCAATGTAGAGACGCGATTAATCGCGTCTCTACTGACAGATGTGATTTAACTTTGTTTGGGAGCGTCTCCCAGCCCAACATTCCACCTGGGAGCCAGCCCAAACAATTTGCCAGACTGGAGGTGAGCTAATAAAAAGCGATCGCCCAAAAGTAGTCATCTCAACTCGATATTTAATACCAACCGAATCATCACCCCCCTTGATTTGCGTAATCGTCACAAGGGCCTGATTTCGTTGTGGATAAGCTACCTCTACCTTTCGCGTTCCTCCCACTGCTCCTATGTCATCAAAGGCATTCAGCGCAAGGGTAGCAGGATCGCTACCTTGGAGAGATGAGTTGAGCTTTTCTAAAGGTATAGTTTTAAAATTTGAACGCTCTGAGTATGCCACAACCTCTTGAGATTGATGTATTGCTCCCACCTGCTGGGTTTGTACATCACTAGTCTCAACAATCGGTGTAGATTGCTGGTGGGTAATATATACTCCAGCGCCAGCAGTGGCAAAGATACTTAGTATCACAATCAAAAAGAATTTCAACTTTGCCGACATAAAAATAAACAGGAATTTCAAATAGGTTTATGACCAATTTTGAATTCTAGATTGAACTGCATTCTATATCCTCTACCTGTGAGAAGCTCCTGTATCTTAAGCAGTAGTTATGAGGAATATAAATAGCAATCCCATTTAATCTGTGAGAAACTCGTGATGGTTGTTCCAAGTCAACGACTAAAACGAGATCGAGATATTGGCTAACCATTGACGATAGCTCTGTATTATAGACCTCTAAGTTATATTTAGGTTCCTAGAGTTAGGAGACGCGATTAATCGCGTCTGTACAAGAGTGAGGAGTTAAGAACCCCCGCTGCTGCCCAATGCCCAATTAAAATATAAAATCTCCAGTCCAAAACTCTCCTACCAAGATACAATTCGATCTGATAAAAACTGTTAAAGTCCATAAACCATTGATTCCCAAACCACCCTATGAGCATTCACGAAGTATTTATGCCGGCGCTGAGTTCCACCATGACGGAAGGCAAAATTGTTTCCTGGGTGAAATCGCCAGGAGACAAAGTGGAAAAAGGCGAAACAGTGGTGGTTGTAGAGTCAGATAAGGCAGATATGGATGTAGAAACCTTTTATGAGGGATTTCTTGCCCATATCATAGTTGAAGCTGGTGAAACTGCCCCAGTAGGATCTGCGATCGCCTTCATCGCCGAAACGGAAGCTGAAATTGAACAGGCCAAGTCTCTTGCCAATTCCTCTGGCGCGGCTGCTACTACTACCGCTTCCCCGGAACCAGTCGCCGCCACAGCCTCAGTTGCAACACCTGCCTTAGCGTCTCAAAACGGGTCTAACCACAAGGAAGGAAGGCTTGTAGCTTCACCCCGTGCCCGCAAGTTAGCCAAAGAACTTAAAGTTGATTTAACTACACTCCAAGGCAGCGGCCCCCACGGTCGCATTGTCGCCGAAGATGTAGAAGCATTGTCCAATAAGGGCAAACAACCCACCCCTGCCCCAGTTGCCCCACCAGCACCTGTACCAACCAGCACCCCAGTTGCACCCCCAGCACCTCATACACCAGCACCCGCGCCAGTGGTAGCGGCTGTTCCTGGTCAAATCACGCCTCTAACTACTTTCCAAAATGCCGTAGTGCGGAACATGGTAGCCACCATATCCGTGCCCGTCTTCCGTGTTGGTTATACAATTACCACTGATGGATTAGACAAACTTTATAAACAAATTAAATCCAAAGGCGTGACAATGACAGCGCTACTGGCGAAAGCTGTAGCGGTAACGTTGCAAAAACACCCATTGTTAAATGCTAGCTACTCAGACCAGGGGATTGTTTATCATTCTGATATCAACATTTCTGTAGCAGTAGCGATGGATGATGGCGGATTAATTACACCTGTGCTGCAAAATGCAGACGCAGTGGATATTTATTCCCTATCGCGTACTTGGAAATCTTTGGTAGAACGTGCCAGGACAAAACAACTACAGCCTCAAGAATACAACAGTGGTACTTTTACACTGTCTAACTTGGGGATGTTTGGCGTAGATAAATTTGATGCGATTTTACCGCCTGGACAAGGGTCAATTTTAGCGATCGGGGCATCCCGTCCGCAAGTGGTAGCAACACCCGACGGTTTATTTGGCGTGCGGCAACAAATGCAGGTGAATATTACTTCTGACCACCGGATTATTTACGGTGCCCATGCTGCGGCGTTCTTGCAAGATTTAGCGAAATTGATTGAGACGAATCCTCAATCTTTGACAATGTAATTTTGAAAAGACACCAAATTTAAATGTTAGCGCTATCAGCGAACAGCAGTTTGTCGTAGAGTAGCGCTAACAATATACCTACGCTTAAATTTTTTCTGGACAAACTATGTGGCGATATTACGTCTCTACATGAGTTAATGTCTAAACTGATATCAAAGTGACATACGACAACACCCTGAAATATCTGGTTGAGCAGTATCCAGAAGATTTTATCCGCTACTTACTCGCATCTGAAGCAACGGATATCCAGATTCTTAAAACAGAATTAAATCAAGAACCAATTCGTGCCGACTCAGTAACTTTTTTGCAAACTGCCAATCAAATACTGCATTTAGAGTTTCAAACCTTACCAGCATCTACTCCACCCTTGCCACTACGGATGTTGGACTATTGGGTGCGGCTATATCGACAATACAATTGCGATATCGAGCAGATAGTAATTTTTCTTAAACCGACAACTTCAGAAGCTGTCTTTGTAGATCAATTTATTGCCCGCAATACCACCCATCGTTACTCTGTCATCAGAATTTGGGAACAAGATCCAGAACCTTTATTGTTATCTCCTGGTTTATTACCTCTGGCAACTTTGGCGCGAACAGATTCTCCTCAAAGCTTACTTCAACAAGTAGCAGTTCAGGTGAGTATGATTGAAGAAGAAGCTACCAAGCAGAGTATCTCGGTATGTACCCAACTTCTAGCAGGGTTGGTATTCGAGCCAGAACTAATTCGTCAGTTTTTGAGGAGAGAAGATATGAGAGAATCTAGCATTTATCAAGAAATTCTCCAAGAAGGACTTCAAGAAGGTAGACAACGAGGCATTGAACAAGGCATTGAACAAGGAATTGAACAAGGCATTGAACAAGGAAGACAATCAGAACTAAGGCTAGTGATACGTCTATTAACTCGTCGGCTTGGTTCAATTAATTCTCAGTTACAATCTCGGTTGCAAGAGTTATCCTTGGCTCAGTTAGAAAATTTGGGTGAAGTATTACTAGATTTTGTCAGTGAGGCTGATTTAATGAATTGGCTAAATACAATAGAAAATTAGAGTTTGCTTTAAATTTTTCGACCAGTTACAAAAAAAGTCAGATTTTCGTACCAAGCTCCTTGCTCTGTTACTTCTGCTTCAATTTTTTGACGATACTCTGCTTTTAATTCTGCCATTTTCTCTGATGAAACCTGTAACAAGGGATTTTCTCTGGGATTAAACCATCTTCCATTCCATTCTTGAGCTTGCTCTAGATTGTGGTATAAACCTAGTTGTTGGGTCTTCAATTCAATATTTTGAAAACCAGCTTCTGCAAGCAGATTATGACATTTTTCGGGTGTGCCTGTTGGCTCATTGATACTTGTCAGTGAAATGCCATGTTTGTTACAGATTTCGATTATAAGTGGCGCTCCACAAGATTCCTCAGAGCAACAAGAAAAACCGACAGTTCCCCCTGGTTTGAGAAAACGATACCATTTACGCAGAACAGCAGGAATATCTTTAAAATACACTATCGCTGTAGAGCAAAGAATTACATCGAAACTCTCATCATTGAAGTCGATATACTCAGCGTCGGCTTCAATAAGTTCGATATTTTGTAAGCCTAATTCTTCAATTTTCTGTTGTGCTTGAATTAGCATCCCTGAAGAAAAATCTACTCCAGTGACTTTTCCTTCAAAACCAATAATTTGTGAAACAGCAATAGCAATGATACCAGTGCCTGTTGCCATATCCAATACTTTTTGTCCCTTTTGCAGTTGAACTAAATCTAGTAGAGGCAGAGCGCGATGAATTGTATAATCGTTGTCATAGCTAGTTCTGCTATCGAAGAAATCAATTACTTTTTTCTTATACTGTTGTTCGTATTGGCTATTTTGCACGATCTTCTCGATTTCACTGGTCAATTATGAGAATAAATTGTCAGTGAAACTTTTGTCTTCTGAAAACTTGCTTTCAAAATTTTTAAATCTTGCAAAATCCCAAAATTTATATCATCTCTCTATATGCTTTGGGTGTGATTCCTATATGCTTACGAAAAAGGGTGGTAAAGTTACTTTGGCTAGAACAGCCTACTTGAAGTGCAATTTCGATAATAGGTAATTGAGTAGAAGTGAGTAAAAATTTAGCTTGTTCAATCCGACATTGAATAACGTATTGATGTGGAGAAAGACCCATTAAACGTTTAAACCTCGCAGACTCCGCGCTGTGGGATAATTTCAATAGTGCGATAGCTCCCAACGTTTGTCTCATCTGCTACTCTCTTAAATAGACTGGAATCAAAAGAAACTAGAAGAAATTTTATTTCCTGGTGCCAACGCGCTTGAGTCGGAATTCCCTTTGGAGTGACATTAACCAAACCTCTCCTCATCTGCGTACTGTGTAACCTTCCACCTGCTAGCCGCCAGTCTATTTGACATGAATTACCAAGCCAAATATTAATGCTGTGCTGCTGTAAACAAAGCTCTGGACATTCAAAAGCAGGTAAATGATGCTGTTCAAGCACAATCCCTTTCCAGTGATTAGTGCTGGATAAAATAGGAGGTTTACTGCTCATCGGCACCAGATTTCCGCTTGCCACCTCAATGGCTGAGAGTTGTTCAGATTTCATGTTGCCTACTAACTTGTGAGCTACTACAAAAAAGATAGTAAGCTAATGCGTGACAAAGTTACACTATTAACTTCTTTTCGTTAGTGCTAACAGATGACTCTATTTGCTCAGTCGATTCACTTAAAACAATCATTTATTCCTCAGCGTACCTCTGCGCTTACCTCAGCGTGCCTTTACGTTTAAAAAAATAAAAAAGGTGGGCATTACCCACCCAACAAACTTATCCCTTCACACAAAGAACTTGCTTGAGCGTTGCTACAACTTCAACCAAATCCGCTTGATTTTCCATAACTTGCTCTATTGGCTTATAAGCACCAGGAATCTCATCTAACACACCCTCATCTTTGCGGCATTCTACGCCATTTGTTTGCTCTATCAAATCATCCAGTGTGTAGACATTTTTTGCCTTATTTCTAGACATTAAACGCCCTGCACCGTGAGAGCAAGAACAAAAACTATGAGCATTACCTTTACCTTTAACGATGAAAGACTTTGCCCCCATCGAACCAGGAATAATCCCATAATCTTCAGTCTGGGCGCGGACTGCACCCTTACGAGTCACGTATACATCCTCATCAAAATGCACTTCTTTTTCAGCGTAATTGTGATGACAATTAACCTGCAATAAAGGTTTCGTTGCCTTCCCACCTGCTAAATGCTTCTCGACAATATGCTTAAAACGCGCCATCATCACATCGCGGTTGACACGCGCATAGTTTTGTGACCATTGCAAATCGTGCCAATATGCTTTAAATTCTGGCGTACCAGCGACGAAGTGAGCTAAATCAGCGTCAGGCAATTTATTACCAGCCATTTTTGCTAATTCTCTGGCTGTATGAATATGACATTGGGCGAGTTTATTGCCGATGTTACGCGAACCAGAATGCAGCATCAACCAAACTTGATTCTCTGTATCAAGGCACACTTCAATAAAATGGTTTCCTCCACCCAGAGAACCCATCTGTTTCATTGCTTTACTTTGTAAGTCTTGCACGCCGCGATGCAAGTCTTTAAAATCTTCCCAGTGTTGCCAATTACTGACAGATTTTTCAATGTCTTTATTTTCGTTAAATCCAGTAGGAATTGCTGCTTCAATATCCAGGCGGATTTTCTTCAGTTTACCTTCTAGTTGTTCGGCGGTAAATGATGTTTTGATAGCGCTCATTCCACAACCAATATCCACGCCGACAGCAGCCGGGATAATCGCTTCTTTAGTTGCAATTACAGAACCCACTAAAGCACCTTTTCCTAAGTGAACATCTGGCATTAATGCGACATGCTTAAACACAAACGGGAGTGATGCTACATTCTTTGCCATATTAGTTTCTTCTGGGCCTAAAGAGTGATTTGCCCAAGATAAGACGGGTGCTGGTGTGGTAATTTCTAACTTTTCGTAGGGCATAACTTTTTCTATTTTGGTTTTTAAATTTTAGATTTTGGTGAGGTAGTGCGGTCTTCTCCCAAGGGGAGACGCCAAGGGCGATGGGGGTTTCCCCCATGAGCAACTACCGTTAGCGCAGCGTAAAGCCTTTGGCATAGCTTCGCTTAGAGCGAGTCTTGTCTACGACACGCCAAGGGCGAACGAGCGTCACCCGAAGGGATTAGGTAGATTGTGCTGATAATTATCTATATGATTTATAACCCATTATCTAGTAGTTTTCCAGGGTTTTTATTAAGGACTTCAGTGCTTACTATGAACTTGCTTTCCCATTAATTTAAACTTGACATACTACTAATGGTCTATTGTATTAATTTTGCAGGGTTAGAATGGAAACAGAGAGTTGAGCGATCGCAGATCAGAAGAGTATGCCAAAAAAGCACATAGTAAAACTAACACAAGAACAGCATCAATAATTAGTTGAAATAGTGAAAAAAGGAAAAGCAACGGCGCGAATGATTCGTCGGACGCACACTTTACTCATGGCTTCGTCAGGTGAAACAGATGATGTTGTAAAATTCCTTGAAAGTTCTATATTCACTGCCTTGAAATGCGATGATTATTGTCATCACTTCTGGTAGATGCATTCGGGAAGTGCTGCGCCTTTCTCCTGTCGCCGATGGCAATTGTGATACTTTCTGCCAAAGACTTTCCCATTAGTTACAGAAATCATCTACGTCGTAGAAAATTTGCGCTTTGGTCGACGAGGCGAGATATCATGGTGGACATAGCCGAGACTCTGATTTTTGTTAGATATTATTAGTCTCGGTATTTTTTGTGACTTCGCAGCGTCTCGTAGAGTAGAGAAGAATTCGTAGAGTGTACGTAAGTCCTAGTTAAAAATAGAAGAAGCTGCGCTAGGGAGTCGTACAAAGTACATACTGAATTCTGACTTCTGAGTTCTGAATTCTTTTTATAAAACAAAATCCACCTAAACATTAAACTGTTTGGCGGACTTGTTAGTTATTTTTAGTGGATCCGAGCAGAGTCGAACTGCTGTCCAAATTGGGTATTAACCCCCCGCTCATTCACAGGTTTAGCCTTTCTGACCCTCAAGGCGGGAATCGTTCATTATCCCGAACGTAGGATGCTCTGATTTAATCTTAGCTAGCAAGCCAACCAGAGAACGCTTACTAGAGCATCCGTTGGGGTTTGGTCTTCAGTCCTTAACGGAGTCAAACTAAAGACGCTCGAACCTATAAGAGGTTTTTAGGCAACTGCTAAAGCAGGCTTACGAGCAAAGCTAACGATGTTATTCGCATTTACTTTTTGTTTGAGCCTTTGATTTCCGAGAGGAGACTCACTCTCGACCTGAATCACAGAGCAGCGTTCGCCAACCTGTCGAAACCGTGACGGACCCATGCGCTTCATAATTCAATTATAATACGTGGTTTTAGAAATGTGTTATTGACAAAAAATTTTTGGTTTATGCCAGTACTGCTGAGAAACACAGGGTATCTTTATATGAAGTTGGCTCTAGACTATCAGTATAGTTGGCACACACGGTAATGTCTTTGTAACCGTTTTTCTGTAAACACATAATAAACTCGTCGCGTCCAAACCAATGTAGGGAAAGATTTTGTAACTCTGTAGCAACAAGTTTGCCTTCTTTCCACTTCTCGTAGCGAATCACAGTTGTGTTAACTTGATTGAGCCAGTTTAGCCGAGATGTAGATTGTAAAAGGATTGTTGAGCCATCTGGGCAGTTGATTGGCAATGACTGTTTAACAATGTTCTCTGTTTTAAAATCTTCAATAGGCAACTCTAAATCAATAAAGATTCGCCCGTGTGGTTCCAGGTATCGAGCAAAAGCTTGCAATACAGCCACAGCAGTAGCTCGCTTTTCTAGCAGCATGAATGAACCAAAGGAAACTACAATTGCACTAAATTTACCAGGGATATCAAAATTTTCTACACAACTTTGATACAAAACAGGATTTAAATTCCTGTCAGTACAGTGTTTTTGACAAGCTGCCAACATATCTGGTGAAGTATCAATACCCTCAACATTGATACCAGCTTCCAGCAATGGAATGAGTAATCGTCCCGTTCCTACCATCGCCTCCAAAATTCTGCCACCAATTGATGCAAGATGTTTGATGTAGTATGGTATATCTGGGTAATCTTGACCAATGGGTTTAGTTATTTCGTAAACCTCAGTACATAAGGGCCCGTATGCCGTTAATGTCATCTATAAAAGTCTCAAATACTAAAAATAGCCAATTGCTAATCTTAAAATAATTAGCAATTGGCTATATATTACAATGCACTACAAATAAATGATTAGCTATACCCTAAGTTAGTGCTTCAGCACCACCAACAACTTCTAGGAGTTCTTGCGTAATTGCAGCTTGTCTAGCTTTGTTGTAAGACAACGTAAGGGTGTTAATCAATTCACCAGCATTTTCACTAGCATTACTCATGGCTGTCATCCGGGCTGCTAATTCACTAGCAGCTGATTCTTGCAGCGCTCGCAATAGCTGGTTACTCAGATACAAGGGCAACAAAGAATCGAGAATCTGCACTGGATCTTGCTCGAAAATCATGTCAGGAGCCAACGGGCGGGCTTGGCTAGCTACTTTCTCGCGTTCTACTTCAAATTTACCGCCACGGGTTGTCAAGCGGAAGATTTCGTCATCGCCTGCTTCTAGTCCTTGCGGATCTAGGGGCAATAGAGTTTGTATCACAGGACGGGAGCTAACCAATGAAATGAATCTGGTGTAGATTAATTCAATGCGGTCTACTTCTTCGGAAAGGAACAAGGAAAGTAGTTGGTCGGCAATCTGATTAGCTTCTGCTGCGGTAGGAATTTGCTCTAAGCCGCTATAGGTAGCATCAATAGGCTGATCTCGGCGTTGAAAGTACTGTGTAGCTTTGCGTCCGACTAACACAAATTGATAGTTTAAACCTTCTGCCTTGATTTCCTTGGCGCGATTTTCTGCACGACGAATAACGTTACTATTGTAGCCGCCGCATAGACCGCGATCGCCTGAAATTACCAACAGCCCGACTGACTTAACTTCTCTTTTTCTCAGTAGTGGCAAGTTTGCTTCTTCAAAGCGCAGACGGCTTTGCAAACCATACAATACTTGTGCCAAACGATCGGCAAAGGGGCGAGTCGCTAGCACTTGTTCTTGCGCCCGGCGTACTCTAGCCGCAGCTACCAGACGCATGGCTTCTGTGATTTTTTTGGTGTTTTTGACCGACTGAATGCGATCGCGTATTGCTTTTAGATTGGGCATATTCTTGAGTTAGGAGTTAGGAGACGCGATTAATCGCGTTTGTACAGGAGTTAGGAGCAGAGAGGCGATTAATCGCGTCTGTACAAGAGCTAGGAGTATTTCATTAACTTTTAACTCTTAACTCTTCACTCCTGCCTTTAATTACGCTGCTGCTTTGAAGGTCTTCTTGTATTCGGTAAGTGCTTCCTTTAAAGCAGCTTCTTCTGCATCACCTAATGCTTTGGAGGCTCTTACTCCTTCGGCATACTTACCAGTCTTTAAGTACTCGCGCAGACCTTGGGTAAAGGTTGTGACTTTATCTACAGGCACGTCATCCAAGTAACCGTTAATACCAGCGTAAAGAATTGCTACTTGCTCGTATACTGAGAGTGGCGAATTTTGTGGCTGCTTGAGAAGTTCGCGTAACCGTTGACCCCGTGCCAACTGGTCTTGAGTGGCTTTATCTAAGTCAGAAGCAAATTGAGCGAAGGCTTGTAAGTCGTCAAATTGGGCTAGTTCCAATTTAATCTTACCCGCAACTTTTTTCATTGCCTTGGTTTGCGCCGCAGAACCCACGCGGGATACGGAAATACCTGGGTTCACAGCCGGACGGATACCAGCGTTGAACAAGTCAGAGGATAAGAATATCTGACCATCGGTAATGGAAATTACGTTGGTAGGGATGTATGCTGATACGTCACCAGCTTGGGTTTCGATGATTGGTAGGGCGGTCATACTGCCTTTACCTAATTCATCACTTAGCTTTGCTGCTCTTTCTAACAAGCGGGAGTGAATGTAGAATACATCTCCAGGGTAAGCTTCGCGTCCGGGTGGACGACGTAGCAACAGGGACATTTGGCGATAAGCTTGCGCTTGCTTGGAGAGGTCATCATAAATTACCAGGGTAGCTTTGCCTTTGTACATAAAGTACTCAGCAATAGTTGCGCCTGTGTAAGGAGCTAGGTATTGTAGTGTTGCTGGTTCACTGGCACTAGCTGCAACGACGATGGTGTAGTCGAGTGCGCCTTTTTCTTGCAATGTCTGCACCACGTTAGCGACGGTGGAAGCTTTTTGACCGATCGCAACGTATACACAAATTACATCTTCTTCTTTTTGGTTGATGATTGTGTCGATCGCGATCGCAGTTTTACCAGTTTGACGGTCGCCAATAATCAATTCCCGTTGACCGCGACCGATGGGAATCATTGAGTCAATAGCTGTGATACCCGTTTGCATGGGTTCGTGTACTGACCGACGAGCAATGATACCAGGCGCTGGAGATTCAATCAAACGGCTGTCTGAGGATTTGATGTCTCCTTTGCCATCAATGGGGCGACCCAAAGCGTCTACAACTCGTCCAATTAAAGCTTCTCCTACCGGAATCTGAGCAATTCTACCAGTAGCGGTTACAGAGCTACCTTCTTGAATTTCTAGCCCTTCACCCATAAGCACCGCGCCCACGTTGTCTTCTTCTAAGTTTTGGGCGATGCCAACTGTGCCATCTTCAAATTCTAAGAGTTCCCCAGCCATAGCCTTTTCCAGACCATAGATCCGGGCAATACCGTCACCTACTTGTAGGACAGTACCAACGTTAGCAACTTTGACCTCTTGATCGTATTGCTCGATTTGTTGTTGGATAATGCTGCTAATTTCGTCAGGTCTAATTGATATGCTCATGTGTCTATCTTGTTTGCTTTCGAGACTGAAGTAAAAGGGACTAGGGATTAGGGACTGGGGACTAGGGATTAGGGATGGAAAGAATTTATGACTATAATCTTTTTCCTAGTCCCCAGTACCCAGCCCCCAGTCCCCAGTCCCAATTTTTTAGCTATTAGTTAAGCGCAATGAAAGGCGACGCAACTGACCCCGAATACTGGCATCAATTACCTGCGAACCTACTTTTATGATTACACCACCAATTAACTCACTGTCTACCTTGGTTTCTAGCTCTACCTGGCGAGCATTCGTGATGGCAATTACCTTTTGGATGATTGCCTGCTGTTGAGGTTCTGTGAGGGGAACGGCTGAAATTACTTCCGCTAATACGGTTTGATTCAGCTGCCGCAACAGCGCCAGATATTGTTGAAAAATAGATTCCAAGAATGCAATGCGGCGTTTGTCTACTAGCACCAACAAAAAATTGCGTAAGTAGGGGTTAGAGCCTTCACCGAGTATTTGTTTGATGAGAGCTTTTTTGTTCTCAGCCTGAATAAACGGGTTGCTAAAAAAGTTATGTAGCTGTTTGTCTGCTCTGAGCAGTCCGAGTAAAGTACGCGCATCTTCCCCGAACTCTTCTGTCAAATTTTTCGATTGCGCTATTGACAAAAGTGCCTGTGCGTAAGGTTGGGCTACTTCGGCTGTTGCTACCTGACTTGTCATACATTGCCTCCCAGTTGTGCGATGCTACGGTCAATTAAACTTTGTTGAGCATCGTCGGCAATCCCGCCTTTGAGTTGCGATTCGACTTTTTGCAATGCTAGCGCAGCAACTCTTTGCCGCAGTTGAGCGATCGCTCGCTCTGTTTCGGTATTTAAATCTGCTGCTGCTGTTTGTTTCAAGCGTTCTACGTCTTGCGCTGCCTTCGCCAACAAGGCTTCTTTCGTCTTTTGGGCGTTTTCTGTGGCCGATTGGCGGATACGTTCTGCTTCTGCCTGAGATTGCTTCAACTGCTCTTGCGCTTGGGAAAGGGCAGTCTTTGCCTCTTTTAAGCGCCCTTCTGCTTCCTGAATTGCGGTGGCAATATTAGATTGTCGCTCGTTCAGGATATTGCTTAAAACTTTACGTCCGAAGTAGAATAATATGCCAACTAGAATCGTTAGATTGATCAGATTGGTTTCAAAAATGTCTAGGTTTAGACCGAAACCACCTTCTGCTGCGCCTTCTGCTAATTCAGAGTGAACAGCGTTTGCTTCTGCGGCAAGTAATAAGAATGTCCCCATGATACCCATTTACAAGTGCGCTGCTCGCCTGCTAATACGTTGTATTTTCCCAATGGGAAATTAAGTATCTTTTCCTCGAAAGGAAATTAAATATCTCTCTTGAGAAGGGAAAAAGTGTCTTTTTCGACACTTAATTAAGCGCTCTGGACTAGGGCCCAGTTGCGCGTATGCTTTCAAAGAACCAGTCTAGTTAGCTTATCTAACTGGAGTTGGCCCCAATAGTTTTTCTAGAATCTGCCTGCTTAGAGCATCAACTTGTTGCTCTAAGGTACGAAAGGCTTCTTGCTTTTGTTGTTCTATTTCAACAGAAGCTTGTTCTCGTTGAGACTGAGCTTCCTTTTGGGCTTCAGCGATTTTCTCGGCAGTAATTTTTTTAGCTTCCTGTTGAGCTGCTTCTAGGGTAGCTTGCGATTGTCTGCGAGCATCTGCGAGTTGCTGCTCATATTCGGCGGCTAAACGCTCGGCTTTTGCCAAGCTTTCTTTCGCCTCAAGGGTATTCGTTCGGATATAACTATCGCGATCGTCTAGTACCTTGGTCAGTGGCTTATAGAAAATTGCATTCAACAAAGCTGCTAATAGCAGGAATTGCAATGCCATGAAGGGCAAGGTAGCATCGAAATCAAACATTTGTCTCCTCTTTGGCTGGAGTAGCAGTTTTCATGGCTAGCAACATCATCCAACCTTTCATATTTTAGAGACCCATAGCCAACAAGGGTCAAGTAATTTTGGATTTTAGATTTGCAATTTTGGTGAAGCAGCGCGGTCTTCTCCCAAGGGGAGACGCCAAGGGCGGTAGCGCAGCGTTAGCGAGTCTTCGAGCGTCACCCGAAGGGATTAACACTAACCCAAGGGTATGTTCTTCTGGGCATTTTAGATTGATGATAGCGTAGCGTTAGCGACGTAGGAGCGTCTTTGAGATTTCTTCCACCAACCAGCTTCGGCACATATACCGAAAACTCTTGATAATCCAAAATCCAAAATCTAAAATCACATTACAATGACTAAAATGCCTAAAACCTCTTAGATTGTAGAGGCGTGATGGTTCACGTCTCCACACTCACAAAAATTTCAGGTATTAACCGAAGGGGTTAGCAAACAGCAATACCAGGGCAATTACTAGACCATAGATAGTCAAGGATTCCATGAATGCCAAGGTTAATAGCAGAGTACCGCGAATTTTTCCTTCTGCTTCAGGTTGACGAGCAATACCTTCTACTGCTTGTCCAGCAGCGTTTCCTTGACCAATACCAGGGCCAATTGCAGCTAAACCAATCGCTAAAGCAGCAGCGAGAACTGAAGCAGCCTGAACTAATGGATCCATGTTGATTTTCCTTGCTTTGATTACAAAACTACAAAAGTACGTTAACAATTAACAAACGTGGTTTTCACGCTGCACATGAGTTCTTTGATCGCGCTTTGCGATGTTTTGAGCGAATATGCTCTTGGAACTGTGCTATCAACTGAGAAGTTTAATGCTCCTCATGTTCATCTCCGCCATGCCCCTCCATTGCCTCATGAATGTATGCTCCGGCTAGGGTGGCAAAAACCAGGGCTTGAATGGCACTGGTAAATAAACCCAAGGCCATTACAGGCAGAGGTACAAATAGAGGAACTAGCAGCACCAGCACCGCTACTACCAATTCATCCGCCAAAATATTACCAAATAGCCGGAAGCTTAGGGAGAGGGGCTTGGTGAAATCTTCTAGAATTGCGATCGGCAACAAAACAGGTGTTGGCTCTATATATTTCTTAAAGTAGCCTAAACCCCGTTTGCTAAAACCTGCGTAAAAGTACGCTAAGGAGGTTAGCAATGCCAATGCAACAGTCGTATTGATGTCATTGGTGGGAGCTGCCAATTCGCCCGAAGGTAGCCTGATGAGCTTCCAGGGAATTAGTGCGCCTGACCAGTTCGATACGAAAATAAACAAGAACAATGTGCCAATAAATGGCACCCAAGGGCGGTACTCTTTCTCACCAAGTTGGTTTTTTGCCAAATCACGAATAAATTCTAAGGCATATTCCATCAAATTCTGGATGCCCTTGGGAATTCTTTGTGCGTTGCGAGTAGCAGCTATTGAAGCCACTACTAGAATACTAATCACAAACCATGAGGTAAGAAAAACTTGCCCATGAATTTTAAGATTGCCCAACTGCCAGTAGAAATGATGACCTACTTCTAATGCGGCGAGGGGAAAAGAATTAAAGGCGTTTAAGACACTAAGCATTTGCATTCTTCAAGCATTTTCCCCAACGAGCGAGGATGGGATTACTATCTTTGTGAGCCTGACTTTTTAAGAATCAGGAATGAACGCAATTTGCACCATATAAACGAAGAGCGTGGCTTTGTAAGTTAGAAATCCCAAAAAAATGGGCAGAATCTGTAGCTCACGCCATCGACTTGCCACGATCATCACTCCAATAAACAGAGCAAAACGAGTTTTGCTCAGACTGGTTTTCTCACTACCAAGCTGCTCAACGTCTCTAGCCAACATTTTTAAGTAAACCACACCTGTACACGCCCCAATTAAATAATTTAAGGCAATGTTTAAGGAATAAAAAATCCACACAGAGATAAAAATAACCCCCGTCAAGACAAGCGTGATTACCAATAATCGCTGGAAGAGTTGATGGAACTCTTGCATGGAGTTACCTGATTCTGTGTCTCCAGAACCAGTTTTAGCATCTTGTTGCGTTGTCGGAGTGGGCGCAATTGATTCGTCTGACAAGCTCACGGGACTTGAAACCAGTACAGTTAAATATGATGACTGCACATTCAGTCAGCTGAATCATATCACGATCCGGTAACAATACTTTAGGAAAAAACAATTAACTTCTTGTCAACATCAGGCAGTCAGTAAAATCGCGCTCACAGAAGCGAGAGAGCGGCTAATCATGTGAGAGAGTATTTGGGTGAATAATCAATAAATACTGCCTGAAAATTCAAAATTTCTTCCAATTTCAGTTTTTTGAGTGAATAATGATCCTCCAAAGTTTGAATTAAGTTGGTGTCAATAAAATCAACTGGTGCTTGAGGAGCGGATGAACGTACCGCAAATCAGAAATTGTAGAGTAGCGGCAAGTCATTAAAGATCGCACCACTGCTGAATTCCAGAAAGCTCCAACTTTTGGGATGTACAATACCCTAGTTTTTTAGGCACTTTCCTAATTTACATTAATTTGTCAAAAGTGGTGATGGGCGATCGCTCTTCACCACGAGTATAAATTGACAAATCTTAACTTAGTATCAACGTCAGTGTAATTAAACAGGTGTCAATAAAATTAGCTGCTGCTGAAGAAGCGTTCTTACCCCATCCAATCCCAGTTGCACACCTGCTAAAATCTCCGCCACTGTTGAATTAGCATCACACTTTTGCATAAATTCAAACTCTGGTACAGATAAATTAACAATCTGGTAATCGTAATTAAAGAAACATTGGCTGGGAAATCCTTCAAGACAAGGATTAAGCTCGGGAATTGCTGCCAGTAGGGCGTTATCGTCTGACCAGTCGGACTTAATTAAGGGAGGACGACCGAGGAAAAACTCGTAATGAGTTACTTCTGGATCTAGTAATTCTATCAGGCGGTAAACCTGGCGATCGCTCAAATCTTTTGCCCGTTCAACTAACTCTGGTGCTTTGCCTAAAAGTCGCTCCAAATCCCAGAAACTCGGATTTGAGAAACCAATAAACTCTAATCCCGAAGCATCTATTAATTCAAACAGCGTCTCAATGTTGTAGTCAATTTCTTGGGGATGTACGTACATATCCGCAAAGTTTTCATCTTTGTGATTTTCTAATGACCAACGCTGCTTATCGTATTTGACAATTCGGTTATTTTCTGGTAATGAAGCAAATATTTGTCGTCCGACTTGAACACCATCGCGGTAGTCGCCTTTTTTGTCACCTTGAAGAAGTGCGATCGCTTTTTGCATGAGTTGAATTTCCCAGCGTCCCAATTCCCCATACACAAAAATGTGCATTAAACCGCCTGGGGCTAACTTTTTCGCCAAAGCTTGAATACCGCCAATGGGATCGGAGGTATGGTGCAAAACACCAACACAGTTGATTAAATCAAACTCACCCGGTAACTGTTCCACATCAAACAAGCTGAGGTGATGAAATTCAACGCGGGTAGCCCCTGAACGCTGACAACGTTCTTTTGCTACAGCTAAAGCGCCAGTACTGAGATCAATTCCCACAACCGAAGCTTGAGGATTGAGGTGAACCAAGTACTCTGTACTTACACCAGTACCGCAACCTGCATCTAAAATCCGAATATCTTGCCTTTGGGGTTTTTGACCTATGCAGAAGTTATGAGCAGCTAGCCAATTCCAGCGCCAGTTATAGCCTGGGGGTGGTTCATCCAATAAAGCTTCTGGCGGAAAGGGGTAAGTATTGTAGAGTTTGGCAACAGCAGCACTAACGGTTTGGGAGTCGGACATGATGAGGAATAACGCAGCATTTCTGAGTTTAGCGAATGCTGGACACTTCAGGTAGACAAATAATTGCGATCGCCATCAACAACTATGGGATATTGCAACGGGAGCGCAAATCTACACTCTTCAGGGACATTCTCTTTCGATAGCCTTCAGTCCAGATGGTAAAACTTTAATAAGTGGAAGTGGGGACAAAACTATCAAGATTTGGCAGCTTGCATCACTACCATCGGTAACATCCAATATAACGACTACTTCATCTTCAGTTCAGCCAACTCAATCTCAATTTTCGCAATCATCTTTTGATATGCCTGTTATGCCTCTTAAGCGTGTATTGTGGTGTTATTTGCTTTTATTGTGTATTCCATTAGGTTTTGTTAGTTTTGTCTTTGGTTTTGTTGGTGGGTCTTTGGTGTCCGTTATCGAGATTGCGTGTTGTTGGCGTTTTTATCGATGGTTTTGGCAAGTTTCATAAATTTCTGCTTACTGGGCAAAATTACGAAATTTACTATACTGCCGAGTAAATTTACCTTAGTAATTAGAATACTAATCAATAGAAATAGCGAATATGGGATAAAACATTATTAATAATCAAGGTCAACTTATTCCCAGAGAGGGCAGTATAGGTACTTATGGAGACTTACTCAAACTAGGACGTAGAGGCGATAACCTTACACCTCATCATAATACCTGCGGATGCTTTTATGAAAGCTAAAGTTCCTGGTTATACTACAGGTAAAGGAATTGCCATTATGATGGAACATTTATCACCAGGAAAAGAAGGTCGTCATCGGCAAACAATTTCTTACGGTAAATCTCCTAATTTAAGCTTATCAGCGAGGGAAACATTGGCCCAAGAAGTTTGGGATGTGCGTTCTATTTATCTTCGTTAAGGTTTATACAATAGAGAAATCAGGAAAAGTTTGCAAAGTTTAATTAACCTGAATAGACTAACTTGGCAAGGTATTTTTGATAAAGTAGGTTGAAACCCATGAATCAAAACAATCTATTGGCAATTTTAAGAGAAAATCGCTTCATGCAAACTCAACAGCAAGTTACCGACTTTGAAAATACTTTAGCTGAAATAGCTGATAATCCTGATGAGCAAAATTTATCTGCATATCATCTTGTTTTAGACAATCAATGTCAACACCCAGAAGTGATGTTCAGCTTAATTCATTTTCTCGAATCTTTTGAGACAGAAGAACAAATTACGTCTTTTATTAAAGTTGTACCCCAATTAATGATCGATGCATCTGAATGGACAAGAATCATTCATGACAGGATTTTAAATGATGATTTATCTTGCCAAGTTTATCAAAAACTTTTACATTCAGCTAATTTGAACACACCTCATTTTCTCTATCATCTCTTGGAAGAAAGCATTGTAAATAAACTAAAAATTAAATAAAGTTTGTCCAGTATAACTCAATAAATATTAAACTACTTTGGTGATCAAACTCAGATTAAATTCTAAGGAGTACTAGATAACATAGTTTTTTAGGTTATAAGTTTTAAGATATAGTCTAATCTTCTAAAAGCAAATTAGAAACTTTTTCAAAATCCTTGCGGTTGCGTGTAACCAAAATCCCATTCGCTGACAGCGTAATTGCCGCAATACGTAATAAATCTTGAGTAACAATGCGGATTCTTTGACGAATCAAGTCTTCGTAACAATTAATAGCATACTGGTCAAATCCTAGCGATACCTACGGTGGGCTTTGCCAACGCACATTTTGAAAAAATTCTAAAGTAGCCTGTAGCTTTGCGTAAGCTAATAACAATTTATCAGGCGAGGAAGTTTTTCTAATTACATTAAATCTCCCACGTAGTTGTTCTTCAATCGTAATTATCGTTATCGCAATGTCTTCAAAATTGACTGCATTGATACGCTGCGTGACAATTGGATGCCTCTGTTGAAAAAGTGAGATATGATCAGTATCAAGTATCCATAAAGTCACTTAGTTTCATTCTCCACATCGAGTTGCTGATAATATTCCTCCATTTGTGCATCAAGTTCACGGCGATATTCTTCTATATATCCTAGCATCTCGTCAAATTGCGGATCATCTTTGAACATTCCCGCAAATTTCATCCAAGGGTTTTCTACTTTGGGTACTTCAATTTCTAAAGTCACAATTTTGGCTGTTTCTAATCGAGTTTGCAAACTTTGACTGACTTTTTCTATTGCTTCCGATTTTCAATCAGCACATCATAAGTTAACTTAGGTACAGTTGTTATAGAGGTACTTTTTACAGCTAAATTCATAATATTTTGATATTTCAAGTTTTATATTAATTATAACATTTAGGTCAATTTAGCCTTGAGACAAATTAAGATCACTGGCTTGGTTAATTTGTGGTTTGATTTTTATCATATTGTCTTTTGCGATCGCACCAATGATTTACAACCAATCAGAGTTTAATTTACGCTGTGAATGGGGGCCACAAGGAGTTGCTCAACTTGCTCCTATCAGTGATGTAATTGTAATAGTTGACATTCTCTCTTTTTCTACCTGCGTGGAAATTGCCACCAACAACGGCGCGATAATTTTTCCCTACGCATATAAAGATAAATCAGCTATAGATTATGCCAAGTCAGTACAAGCAGAGTTAGCAAGTCATAGACAACGTTGGACTACAACTGGATATTCTCTCTCACCAAAATCGGTAGCTGAAATTCCTGCTGGAACTAGACTAGTTTTACCTTCACCTAATGGTTCTTTTCTGACTTTACATACAGGGAATACCCCAACTTTGGCTGGCTGCTTGCGAAATTGCCAAGCTGTAGCACAGGTTGCTCAAAAGTATGGTGATAAAATCGCTGTGATTCCTGCTGGTGAAAGGTGGAAAGAAGATAGTAGCCTCCGCCCTGCATTTGAAGATTTAATTGGTGCTGGGGCAATTCTGAGTTATTTACAAGGCAGTCTATCACCAGAAGCCGAAGTAGCTGTAACAACATTTAAAGCTTTCCAGCAGGATTTATTAGGGTACTTGAAAAAATGCAGTTCGGGTAAAGAGTTGATTGAGAAAGGTTTTGAGTCAGATGTTGAATTGTCCGCCGCCTACAATATTAGCGATTGCGTACCTTTCTTTACTGATAATGCTTATGTAAATTATACGCCACAGGCTTAATCAAACTCAAAAATTACGAATTACGAATTACGAATTACGAATTACGAATTAGTTAAACGTCGCACTGATTGGTTTGACAAAATTTCGCATTATCTATAAACTCTTGCAATTTATTCGAGGGAATTATCTGCAATGATGACCCACCTTGTACCTCAGCAGCGATGTAAGCAAACTTTTGTCCACGATAAAATTGGTCACGTCCAACTTTAGTAATATATCGGGACTTCTGGAAGTCATTGGCAATATTAGAATTATAAATATTTTGTAACAATTTCACTGCATTGGCATTTTTTGTGGTGAATTTGAGGCGTTTATCACCACTAACGGTTATGCCTTCTTTAGTCACCGTCCCATTTTTAGAAGTGACATCAGCATAAAAGTATAAATTTCCCTTTGTACCCTCGTAGCCGTGGGCTTCGCTGTTGTATCTCAGAGTTGGCAGTTGAGGTTTGGTCTTTGCCCACTTAACAACGCTGCTGATATTTTGCTCTGGAAGCGCATTTACGGGAGTGACAGCTAAAATAACTGCGATCGCAGACAGAGTACCATGAAGTAAACGGTTAAATTTATAACTTTTGTACATCGTATTTTACGGTTAAAGAATGCTGAGAGCAAATGCTTAAACCACCAAATCTTCAGAAATTTTTACAGGATGACGTTAGTTATGAATATTCATTTGCCAGTAGCAAAAACAACTTAACATCGACTATTGACTACTGTCCACCAACATTGCTGTAGGCAACTTGCTTTCAACTAAAATTTTGTATAAGTTGTAATAATCGTAGGGTAGACACTGCCACAAACATCAAAATAAAGGTTTTCGGCATCAGTAGACCATGCTTACTCTATGTTACAAAACTTAGATTTTGTCTCAGCCAAAGAAGAGTATGTACTCTTAAGACTGGATGTATCTAAGCTACGGTTCTACACAGTTCTTAATAAACCAGCTTTGAGAACGCAAAACGTTCTAATCTAAAAGCTAACCGGGTTAATTTACTGGCAGTTTTGCAGGCACTACTCTCAAGCTTATAAAGCACAGACGCACCGATGTGTCAAGCCTCAAAGCGATCCAGACTTAACACATAAATGATTATGATGGGAGTTTTACAAATCCGATGAGTGTTAAGGCAAGTGGTGGAAGCTCAGTTGCGCGTCCGCAACTATATCAAACCCTAGCTGTAGCGACAATTACCCAAGCCGAGCAGCAAGACCGCTTTTTGGGAAGTGGTGAATTAGATGAACTGGCAAGCTATTTTGCATCTGGTGCAAAGCGTCTAGAAATTTCCCAGACGCTGACGGATAATGCCGAGATTATTGTATCTCGCGCTGCCAACCGGATTTTTGTCGGTGGTTCACCAATGGCTTTTTTAGAAAAGCCCAGAGAAGTAGAAATAGTACCTGTTAGTGCTGGTGCTAATGTTCAGCAAGGGATGCAACTGGGAACTGTAACCTACGTTGAAAGTCGTGGTGGGTTCCTAGAAAATTTACGATCAATATTTAACTCATCCCCCAGTGGCCCGACACCTCCGGGTTTCAGACCAATTAACATTGCTCGCTATGGCCCAAGCAACATGGCCAAGAGCTTGCGGGATTTATCCTGGTTCTTGCGCTACGCTACTTATGCGATCGTTGCTGGCGACCCTAACATCATAGCGGTGAACACACGGGGTTTACGGGAAATAATTGAAAATGCCTGCTCTGGTGAAGCAACGCTGGTAGCTTTGCAAGAAATCAAAGCCGGATCACTTTCCTTTTTCCGCAAAGATCCTGAGGCTACAGAAATTGTGTCTCAGTACATGGATGTTTTGCTAACAGAATTCAAAGCAGCTACACCTTCAAATAAACTCCGCCAACGCCCCTCTAGCGACCAACAAGGGTTGGAACTGCCGCAAATTTACTTTAGTGCGTCAGAACGGCGTCCCAAGTTTGTGATGAAACCTGGGTTGTCAAGTAGTGAAAAAAATGAGGTTGTCAAAGCCGCCTATCGGCAAATCTTTGAGCGCGATATTACCCGTGCTTATAGCTTGTCAATATCTGATCTAGAATCCAAGGTGAAAAATGGCGACATCTCCATGAAGGAGTTTGTCCGTCGTTTAGCTAAATCTCCCCTTTACCAAAAACAGTTTTACCAGCCTTTTATTAACAGCCGAGTCATTGAATTAGCTTTCCGTCACATTTTGGGACGGGGGCCAAGTAGCCGCGAAGAAGTACAAAAATACTTCTCGATTATTTCTAATGGTGGTCTAGCAGCCTTAGTAGATGCCTTAGTAGATTCTGCTGAATACGGTGACTATTTTGGCGAAGAAACAGTACCCTACCTCCGGGGTCTTGGTCAAGAAGCACAAGAATGTCGCAACTGGGGGCCGCAGCAAGACCTGTTTAACTACAGTGCGCCTTTCCGCAAGATACCTCAGTTCATCACCACATTTGCTGCTTACGAACAACCACTACCAGACCAACATCCCTATGGTTCTGGGAATGACCCCTTGGAAATTCAATTTGGGGCGATTTTCCCGAAAGAAACTCGCAACCCCAGCACCAGTCCGGCTCCTTTTGGCAAGGATACTAAGCGCATCCTGATTCACCAAGGGGCAGGGATTAATAACCAAAATAGCAATCCCAACGCCCGGGGTGAAGTTCCTGGTACCCTTGGGCCTAAGGTGTTCAAGTTAGATC
This sequence comes from Nostoc sp. ChiVER01, assembly GCF_034531155.1. Taxonomy (NCBI): domain Bacteria; kingdom Bacillati; phylum Cyanobacteriota; class Cyanophyceae; order Nostocales; family Nostocaceae; genus Nostoc; species Nostoc sp. ChiVER01. The sequence goes on from NZ_JAVRBS010000003.1 coordinate 325,451, forward strand.
AACTACCTGGTACTATCGGTAGAAAGGCTGACAAAGGTTCTAGCGTCAGATTCTCTGAAAGTTCGACGCAAGCAGTGATTAAAGCTGCTTACCTGCAAGTTTTCGGTCGCGATCTTTACGAAGGTCAGCGCCCCAAGGTATTGGAAATCAAGCTGGAAAACGGCGACATCTCTGTACGAGAGTTTATCCGTGCTTTGGCTAAGTCGGATGTATTCCGTAATCTGTACTGGTCATCGCTTTATGTTTGTAAAGCGATAGAATATATTCACCGCCGCTTGTTGGGTCGTCCTACTTATGGTCGTCAAGAAATCAACAAGTACTTTGACATCGCTGCTAAACAGGGCTTTTACGCGGTAGTTGATGCCATTATTAACAGCGTAGAATATGCCGAAGCATTTGGTGAAGATACAATTCCTTACGAACGGTATCTGACTCCTAGTGGTGTATCAGGGCGACAATTGCGCGTTGGTAGTATTCGTGAAGATGTTGCAGCGAAAGTTCAGAAGGAAGTAACGCCGAGCTTTGTGACATTGGGTACAGTTACAGAAAATCGGTCAGAACCAGATATTCAGTTCCGCATTAATCAAGGCGTTAGTAAGCAACGCGAACAAAGCAAAATCTTCAAACTGGTGGCGAATACCAATGACAAAGTTGCAGTGCAAACTTTGATTAGTGCTGCGTATCGCCAGATTTTTGAACGGGATATTGCACCCTATATCGCCAAAAATGAATTTACGGCGTGGGAAAGCAAACTGGGTAATCGCGAAATTAGTGTGAAGGAGTTTATTGAAGGTTTGGGTTATTCTAACCTCTACCTGAAGGAGTTCTACACACCTTACCCCAACACCAAAGTAATTGAGTTGGGAACCAAACACTTCTTGGGACGTGCGCCACTAGACCAAGCAGAAATCCGTAAGTATAACCAGATTTTGGCTACTCAAGGTATTCGTGCCTTTATTGCTGCTTTGGTAAATAGTGTGGAATATAACGAGGTATTTGGTGAAGATACGGTGCCTTACCGTCGCTTCCCAACCCTACCTGCGGCAAACTTCCCGAATACAGAAAAGCTGTACAACCAGCTTACCAAGCAAAATGATGACGTAGTTGTACCGAGCTTTAAGCCAGTAGAAGCTCGCACCGGAGCTAGCGATACGCCGCTTTTGGCACAGGCGATCGCAGATATAGCAACGCAAACCAATGGTCAGATATCATTTGCTGAACTGGGTCGTTCCTACAACAATGGAAACGGACAATCAGTGGAAGTGGCTGTACGTAAACATGCACGTATTTACCGTATAGCTGAAATCACAAACCAAGCCGAAAGACAACAGGCAATCAACGCCATTTACCGTCAAGTATTGGATGTATTCAGCGGTGAAGTGCCTGATAATTTCCGCCGTAGTGACCTAGAGGGCAAACTCCAAAATGGTGAAATTTCCGTCCGAGAGTTTGTGCGTCAACTAGCTAGTTCCGAAATCTATCGCCAGCGCTTCTTATCACCTTATCCTCATGCAAAGGTGGTTGAGTTCCTTTTCCGCCATCTGTTGGGGCGTACACCCGCAGATCAGGAAGAAATTCGCCAGTATCACAATCTACTAGCTGATGGTGGTTTGTCGGTTGCTGTAGAAGCAATAGTCGAGAGTCCAGAATATAGCCGTTACTTCGGTGAAGATGTTGTACCTTACAACCGCTTTCCAGTAGGGAATAGGGAATAGGGAATAGGGAATAGGGAATAGGGAATAGGGTACAGATTATTTACTGTCCCCAGTCCCTAGTCCCCTGCCCCTTTGTAACCTTTCGTAATATTGCTCTCAGATTACAGCTAAAACCCGAAATTCTGAAAAAAAATATTACAAAGTGTTAAGAGCAGCAATAAATGCTCAACAGAATGCCGGAAAATGTTTTGCGGAAGGTAACTGAGTTTCAAAGCTTGTTTACTTGTGTTGACTCAAGAAAACTCGTAATCTATTAGCCGTAACAGTTATTAAACTGTTGTATCTAAAAGAACGAGGAAACAAACTCAGTGAACCAAATTTAAAGTCGCACTAGTTTAATCAAATCCTGGTTTCATTCGTATTTGGAGGAATCCATTAATGAGTATCGTCACGAAAGCTATCGTGAATGCTGATGCAGAAGCTCGCTACCTCAGCCCTGGTGAATTGGATCGGATCAAATCCTTTGTTGCTACTGGTGAGCGCCGTGTGCGGATTGCTCAAGTTTTGACAGAAAACCGTGAACGCCTGGTTAAGCAAGCTGGCGATCAACTGTTCCAAAAGCGTCCTGATGTTGTTTCTCCTGGTGGTAACGCTTACGGTCAAGAATTGACTGCTACTTGTCTGCGTGACCTAGATTATTACCTGCGCCTCGTTACCTACGGTATCGTTGCTGGTGATGTTACCCCCATCGAAGAAATTGGTGTTATCGGTGCGCGTGAACTGTACAAGTCCTTGGGAACTCCTATTGATGGTGTTGCTGAAGGTATCCGTGGACTGAAGAATGTAGCTAGTACATTGCTGTCTGGTGATGATGCTGCTGAAGCTGGTACTTACTTCGACTATTTAGTTGGTGCCCTGCTATAGGGTGATGCTGTTTCTCTGCCGAAACACAAGTATTGCAATACGGTTGGAAATAAGGAATTAACAACATGGCTCAAGACGCAATCACTGCTGTAATTAACTCCGCAGACGTTCAAGGTAAATACCTAGACTCTTCTGCTTTACAAAAGCTAAAAGGCTACTTCTCTACTGGCGAACTGCGAGTACGTGCTGCTAGCACCATCAGCGCTAACGCTGCTGCGATCGTTAAAGAAGCTGTAGCAAAATCTTTGCTATACTCTGACATCACCCGTCCCGGCGGTAACATGTATACCACCCGCCGCTATGCTGCTTGCATCCGTGATTTGGACTACTACCTCCGCTATGCCACCTATGCTATGTTAGCTGGTGATCCTTCCATTTTGGATGAGCGTGTATTAAATGGCTTGAAAGAAACCTACAACTCTTTAGGAGTTCCCGTTGGTGCTACCGTGCAAGCTATCCAAGCAATCAAGGAAGTAACCGCTAGTTTGGTTGGTTCTGATGCTGGTAAGGAAATGGGTGTTTACTTAGACTATATCTCTTCTGGCTTAAGCTAAGAACTAGTTTGCGCTTAAGAATTTAGGTGCGGCTTTATTAAGGTCTGGAAATCAGCCGTGAGTGCTAGAACGTTATATTGCTTATCTTGGTAAATGATCACTGATGAGTGTTGATGGTCTAGTATTGATGTTTGATTTCCAGCCTTTGAATGATTAAAAGATTTGCACTCAATATTTTGAGATAAAAAAGTTTTCACAAATTTTACAGGAGATTTTCAAAACATGGCCCGTTTTTTTAAAATTACTGCTCTAGTTCCTAGCCAAACCAGAATTCGTACCCAACGCGAACTCCAAAATACTTACTTCACTAAGCTAGTTCCTTATGAGAATTGGTTCCGAGAACAGCAACGCATTCAAAAAGCAGGTGGCACAATCATCAAGGTGGAACTAGCAACTGGTAAGCAAGGCGCTAATACTGGCTTGATTTAATTGCTGTAGATAAAACATTATTTTAGAGAATTGCTAAGAGGTCAATAAAGACCTCTTTTTTGTGGCTAGTATTTCTGAAAGTTAAAAGTTGCACATTTCTACAAGACGATAACTTCGAGTATAAAGCAATACGCTTGGTTTAAGACTGAAACTATTTGTCAAGTCAATTTGAATCTTAAACCCGGTTATTTATCTGCCAGCAATGCACTTAGCATAGTCGAAGTGTCGGACAAAATTCATTCTGTTAGCGGATAGCTAAGGTTTAGGGACTTCCAAATAAAAAAATACTCAAAAAACTGGCGAAAAAACTTTCTTCTCCTTATTGCTCTGTGTTCTCTGCGCGGCAGTCGCTCATGGGGGAAACCCCCAAGACCGCGCTGCCTTGTCTCTGTGGTTCGTTTATTTGGATAATTTATTTCTTGGAAGTCCTTTAGCCCATTCTGGTTCCTAACTCCTGAATTCTGTTCGATAAAAGGAATAAGTGAAAATACGGTTGTAATAACGAGCATTTGTAGAATTAAATATGAATAATTTTCCCCATTTTTTAAACTGTAATAAAACATTTCAAGATTTGATTACGGAAAATTTTGTTATTTAAATAACCCTTTTAAGAATTAGTTATCAAGTCTTGGGCAAATTCACAAAGCAAAATTAGGGCGGCAAGAAGAGGCTTCCATGTACGGATTAGTGAACAAGGCGATTCAAGATATGGTGTGTAGTCGCTTTGGCGAAGAGACTTGGAAAAAAATTAAGCACAAAGCAGAGGTGGATGAAGATGTTTTTCTCAGTATGGAAGGCTATCCCGATGACATCACCCACAAGCTGGTAAAAGCTGCTAGTGTCGTTCTGAGTTTACCTGCCTCACAGATTATGCAAGCTTTTGGAGAATTTTGGGTTGAGTACACAGCTCAAGAAGGCTATGGCGAAATGATGGATATGAGTGGAGATACACTACCTGAGTTTTTAGAAAACCTTGATAATCTTCATGCTCGTGTGGGAGTTAGCTTTCCCAAACTCCAACCCCCATCATTTGAGTGTACTGATATGGAGGAAAATTCTCTGAGCTTACATTATCGCTCTGATAGAGAAGGGCTAACGCCAATGATTTTTGGACTAGTTAAGGGATTAGGAAGCAAGTTTGACACAGAAGTTGATATTACCCAAACCCAGAATCGAGATGAGGGTGCTGAACATGATGAATTTTTAGTGATTTATAAACCAAATTGAATGCAGTAGCATGGCTCCTCCTCACCTTACACTTTCGCCAGAGTTGCTGACGAAAGCTTTTCCCTTCCATTTTGCCTTTAACCGTAATCGGGAAATTGTACAAGCTGGTGATGTTTTAAGGCGCATTTGTCCTGAACCGCTAGTTGGTAAATTGATTGAGCAGCATTTCCAGATTAATCGTCCAAAAATTTTGGTCGATTTTGATACTATTACTAAACAGTCCCGCGCTTTGTTTATATTAAAGTTTATCCACAATGGGATGCAGCTTAAGGGTCAGATGATGTATCAACCAGAGCAGGAGGTAATATTTTTTTTAGGTTCTCCCTGGATTACAGATACAACTAACCTCGCTCCTCTGGGTATCAAACTCAAAGACTTTGCAATCCACGACCCAATTGTTGATTTTCTGTTTCTACTGCAAGCTCAGAATACTGCTTTGGCTGATGCCAAAAAGTTAACAAGTGAACTGAAACAGCAAAAAGAACAACTACAGAGTGCGCTACAAATGAAGGAGGATTTAGCTGAAGCTGAGGCTCAATCCAAAAAATTGGAAAAATCCCTTCGTGACCTACAACAAACTCAAGCCCACTTAGTCCAGGTTGAGAAAATGTCTAGTCTGGGGCAGTTAGTTGCAGGAATTGCTCACGAAATTAACAACCCTGTTAATTTTATTTACGGTAATTTGAAATATGCCAAGGATTATACGCAGTGTTTGCTGAAACTTGTGCATCTTTATCAAAAATTTTATGCCAATCCTGTATCAGAAATTCAAGAATACATTAAGGAAATTGAGTTAGATTTTTTACTAAATGATTTGCCCAAAATCCTAAGTTCGATGGAAGTAGGAGCCGAACGGATTTCTGGAATTGTCTTATCCCTGCGGAATTTCTCTCGTCTTGATGAAGCAGAGAAGAAAAGAGTTGATATTCACCAGGGATTGGATAGTACTTTGCTGATTTTACAGAGTCGCTTCAAGAATAGTATTGATCATCCTGCTATCAAAGTAGTGAAAAACTATGGAAATTTACCTTTAGTAGATTGCTACCCTGGTCAACTCAATCAAGTATTCATGAATATTATCAGTAATGCAATCGATGCGCTCGATGACTATGAAAGTAAACGCGCGATCGCAGAAATTCATGCCCATTCTAATACAATTACAATTACTACAGAAGTCATCGAAACGAACTGTGTAATCCGAATAGCTGATAATGGTTCAGGAATGACACAAGCAGTTAAAGAACGATTGTTTGATCCATTTTTCACCACTAAGCCTGTAGGTAAGGGTACAGGATTGGGTTTATCAATTAGCTATCAGATTGTAGTTGAAAAACATGGAGGAACACTAAGATGTATATCAGAACCTGGACAAGGAAGTGAGTTCTGGATTGAAATTCCCCTATCTATGGACAAACAAGCAGCTAATTCTGTGCAATCATTAAGTTTAATTAAATAATTATCCTTATAATCCGCCTTATAAAACAATACGGTTCAGTTAAGGCTAAAACTCTTTGTCAAACTCAATTTTTTTAACGAACCGCCAAGGACGCCAAGGACGCAGAGAGAAGAAAGAAATGCTTAACTGAACTGTATTGCCTTATAAAGGACTTCCAAAAAAATATACCATCGCTGTAAAGGCAGGGGGGAGGGGGCAAAGTGAGGGAAAATCGTAGTGAAGTCCAGAAATTGGATAATTTATTTTTTGGAGTTCTCTAAGAATATTTTAAGTCAATTTTTGAGCGATCGCTCTTAACTATAGCCATACTCAATTAAGTCATTTATAATACGTTTTTAGTATAAAAGACTACTTAAGTATTAGATAGCAGCGATCGCAATTTGTCAAAAATCTTGAACTAGAGGTGTATTGAAGTTGAAAAATCTAAGATTTATGGTTGTAAAGCCTGCTTATGAGTTATAAGTTATGATTTATGAGTTTTATTTCTAACTCCTAATTCCTAACTTTTTACCTGTACTGATCGTGAATCTACGCCGCTTGATTCCAATTTTTGATAGTTCAGTCTCCAACTGGGCATTAGAAGCGCGGCTGTTGCGCTGGTTAACGTTGATTTGGCTGTTCGTCGGTTTGATCATGCTATTTTCAGCATCCTATCCTGTCGCTGATGGCAATCATCATGATGGCTTGTACTACTTTAAGCGTCAACTGCTTTGGGTCTTAGTGTCCTTAATCGGATTCAATATTATTGTTAATTCGCCATTACAGAAAATTTTGGGAGTATCCCATTGGTTTTTATTACTGTTTTTGACGTTAATTTTCATTACACTGATTCCAGGATTAGGAAAAAAGGCTTTTGACGCAGCGCGTTGGATTGCGATCGGGCCTATTCCGATTCAACCCTCAGAATTAATTAAACCCTTTTTGGTGCTGCAAAGTGCGCGGCTTTTTGGTCAATGGGAACGAATTAGTTGGCGGATTCGTTTGGCTTGGTTGGGTATTTTCGGTCTAGTACTTTTAGGAATTCTTGCTCAACCTAACTTGAGTACAACAGCACTTTGCGGTATGACTATTTGGCTAATTGCTCTAGCAGCTGGCTTACCTTACAAGTACCTGGGAGGAACAGCTATTGGTGGAGTGATGTTAGCAGTACTTAGTATTAGTATTAAAGAATATCAGCGTAAGCGGGTAATGTCATTCCTCAATCCGTGGGCGGATGCGACAGGAGATGGCTACCAGTTGGTGCAAAGTCTACTAGCTGTGGGTTCTGGTAAAACTTGGGGAGCTGGTTTTGGGCTTTCTCAACAAAAGCTGTTTTATTTACCCATTCAGGATACTGATTTTATTTTTGCGGTGTTTGCCGAAGAGTTTGGCTTTGTTGGCAGTATGGTGTTGTTAGCACTTTTAGCTACATTTGCCACTCTTGGATTAATCGTGGCTCTAAAGGCTAAAAATACAACACATCGATTGGTAGCGATCGGCGTGACAATTTTGATGGTGGGACAATCATTGCTTCATATTGGTGTTGCTACAGGTTCTCTACCTACTACTGGCTTACCTTTACCCATGTTTAGTTATGGTGGTAATTCTATGATTGCTAGCTTAATAGCTGCTGGGTTACTGATTCGAGTAGCACGCGAAAGTAGCGAAGCTGAGGTAGTACCGTTGCAAAAACCTTTGTTGGAAAATGGCCGCAGACGCCGGAGTTTTCATAAAAATAGAAATTAAGCTAGCAAAAGCAGTATTACAGGAATTAAAGAGATTATGAAAGACCTCAAACAAACAATAATCAGCTACTCTAGTAGAGACCTCGAACAGCGTAAAAATTGGTATTCTCCGGCAGCAGAAGCTTACAATAAGGCAAGACCCTGCTATCCTCAAGAGTTGATTCACCAAGTTGTAGAACTTGCTCAACTTTCTACTGACTCAAAAATTCTGGAAGTGGGATGTGGGCCTGGAACTGCAACGGTAGACATCGCTCAATTGGGTTGCTCTATAATCTGCTTAGAACCCAATCCAGATTTTTTCCGGCTAGCTCAACACAATTGTCAACTGTATTCTAATGTAGAGATTCAAAACATATCTTTTGAAGAGTGGGAACTCAAGCCATTTGAATTTGATGCCATTTTAGCAGCGAGTTCTTTTCATTGAATATCACCAGAAGTTGGATATCCAAAAGCAGCAAATGCCCTAAAAGAAAATGGCTACCTGATTTTATTGTGGAACAAAGAACTTCAACCCAGTTATGAAGTGTATCAAAGTTTATCACAAATCTATCAACTACACACTCCATCTCTTGACCGATATGAAGACCAAAAAACACAAGAATACATCTTGAGACAATTGGGAAATATGGCCATTGATTCGGGCCAATTCAAAGACTTGATATCTGGACAAGTGATATCAGAAGTAAGCTACACTGCTGATGAATATTTAACACTTTTGAACACTTATTCGCCATACATAAAATTAGATCCAGAAAAGAAAGACTCTTTATTTTTGGGATTGAGACATCGTATAGAAAATGATTTTGGAGGTACTCTGCAACTTTCATATATCTCTGCTTTTCACATCGCTCAAAAAGTTAACTCAGAAGTGAAGGGGTCTTAAAGAAGCTATTAATAGTCGGCAGAGAAAGTGCAATTAGGTTAAATGTTGTGTAATAGATTTGTCGGTTAGTTATTATATATTATAGTGGTATTACTTTATAAAGTTCTGAAAGCCTTGCTATATAAATACAAATATTTTCTACTAAAATTTTATGGTTTTGGCAATGATTTGAGTTTTTAAACTTTATTTTGAAGCTAATTTTTAATGTTTAACTAAAATAGCATAATTCAGAGTACAAGCGTAAAAGACGCTTTATACCTGGGGTAACAGACGAATCGTTGTTTACCTCACCAACTATAAATTTGCTGTAATTTCGCATAAAAAATACTGAAAAAGCAGATATATTAAAAAATCCAAAAAGCAACAACTTCAGTTTGAAGCTTAAGTATATACCTACCAAAATGAGATACTTGTTTGAGTTTTTCTCATTACCTTAGCTCGAAGTAAAAAAATGGCAACACTAACCTCACACTTCCAAGTAAATCCTACAACTTCTACTTCTTATATTCATAGTTTAGTCTTCATTGACATGGCAGTTGAAGACTATAGCGATTTGGTTAATGGTGTGCTTGATAATGCCCAAGTCTTCGTGCTTGACTCGACACAGGACGGTGTTGAACAAATTACAGAAATTCTAGCGAGTTGCGTAGACGCGCAGCGCCTTGTCGCTAGACATCGCCCGAATTTGACTAATATTCATATTGTGTGCCACGGTGCCCCAGGTTGCTTGCAATTGGGCAACACCCATTTGGGACTGGATACCCTCGACAAATACAGCGAGCAATTGCAACTATGGCAAAAGATATTTGCAACCTCTGCCAAAAATAATAACCTTTGGAACTTACTCATCTATGGTTGCAATGTATCTTTGGGTGATGGAGGGACAGAATTTGTAGACAAACTACACCAACTCACCAAAGCAAATATTGCCGCTTCTCGTGGGCGAATTGGCAATGCAGCATTAGGTGGTAACTGGGAGTTAGAAGTCCGCACCACTGATATGGAAGTGAGTTTAGCATTTGCAGAAACGACGCGCCAGGCTTACGCAGGGGTATTGGCGACATTCACGGTGAATAATACTGGGGACATAGATGATGGCGATCGCAATAACGACATCACGACACTCCGGGAGGCAATCAACTTAGCCAACGCTACTGCTGGGGATGATACGATCGCTTTTGGGGGAATATTCAAAGATACCACCCCAGACACTATTACTCTTACTTCCGGCCCATTGACAATTACCGATGATCTTACCATTTTGGGGACTGGGACATCTAAGCTGACTGTGAGTGGAAAGAATGCCTCTACAGTATTCGAGATATCGGGATTAGGGACAGGTGTCAATATTAATGGACTGGCGATCGCTAGCGGCAGTATTAAGGTTAATAGAACTTCCATCCTCAACCTAGTAAAAAGCAGTGTGTCTGGTAATACAGAAGGAAGTGGCATCTCTAATAGCGGCATCCTCAGTCTTGCTAACACTAGCGTCTTTGGTAATACGCAAGGTGGTATCTATAACAGTGGTAGTCTCAGCCTAACTAACAGCAGTGTTTCTGGCAATACCGGGGCAAGCAAGATTTTTAATAAAAATACTGCCGGAGGCGGCATTTTTAATGACGGTTCTCCTAATAAAGGTGGTATTGGTATTCTCAGCCTCATTAACAGCAGCGTTTCTGGCAATACGGCAAACTTCGGTGGTGGCATCTATAATCAAGGCGGTACTCTCAGCCTGACCAATAGCACTGTCTCTGGCAATACTGCAACCTCCGGCGGTGGCATGTTTAACGGAAATGATGATGGTTATGGTTCCGGATCAGCTACTCTAACCAATAGCACCATCTTTGGCAATATAGCATTAGAGGATGGCGGTGGCATATACAATGGCTACGCTTACGTCGGTGACAACAGCCTCACCCTAATCAGCACTACAATTAATAACAACACAGCTGACTCAGATGGTAATGGTACTGGTAATGGCGGGGGTGTTTTTAATTCTTCTGATTCCTCTGTTGACATCAAGGTTAGTAACACCATCATTGCAGGCAACTTTGACAAGTCCACCACCGGTGATATACACCCCGACGTAAGTGGTGGGCTGATTGACTCCGGCTATAACCTGATTGGCAATAATACTGGTAGCACTGCCTTTACCACCAGTACCCTCGTCGGCACAAGTGCTAACCCAATTGACCCCAAACTCGGACTGCTGCAAAATAACGGTGGTGCAACCCTTACCCAGGCGTTACTTGCGAATAGCCCGGCTATTGATGCTGGCAATAATTCCCTAGTTCCTATTAGTGTAATTACTGATCAACGCGGCACTCGATTTAACCGGATATTTAACGGTGCAGTTGATATTGGTGCTTACGAAGTTCAGTCCCCTATCACTTTGCCACCCGTTAATACTGGCACATTTGTCGTGACTAATACCAACGATTCTGGATCGGGGTCATTACGGCAGGCTATCCTCAATGCCAATGCAACCGTTGGGGCAGATACGATTACCTTTGCGGGCGTGTTCACCGATGCCACCCCAGATATCATCACCCTGACCTCTGGCAAATTAAGCATAACCAATGATATTACCATTTTGGGGACTGGGGCATCTAACCTGATTGTGAGTGGAAATAATTCATCAGGCGTGTTCGAGATATCCGGTTCTGGGACAGATGCCAGCATTGATGGCTTGAAAATTGCTAATGCTAATGATCCCTTAGGCAGTATTTTGCTCAATAGCAATACCAGCCTCAGCCTGACTAACAGCACTGTCTCTGACAATAAAGGGGAAGTAGGGGGCATCTTTAATAGAGGCACTCTCAGCCTGACGGGAACCACTGTTTCTAGCAATAGGGGGTCGTCCTTAGGCGGCGGCATCTTTAATAAAGGCAACTTGAGCCTAACTAACAGCACTGTCTCAAGCAATAATGCAAACGTCCGTTACAACACAGCCTATGGTGGCGGCATATTTAACATAGGCAAAGTCAGTATAAATAACAGCACTGTCTCTAATAATAATGCGTTTGCCAGTGGTCTGAATCGGGGAGGCCCTGACCCTTACCCATCTTACGGTGGCGGAATTTATAACTCAGGCACTATCGATATTATTAGCAGCACTGTCTCTGGTAATGGTGCGGCAGACGGCGGTGGCATCTCTAACTCAGGTACTTTTAGCCTGATTAACAGCACTGTCTCTGATAATAGTGTATATTATACCGGCGGCGGCATCTTGAACAGTGGCACTCTTACCCTCACCAATGACACTATTACTAATAACATAGCAGAGGGCTTTAGCTATAACGGTGTTCTTGGCAACGGTGGGGGCGTTGTCAATAATGGCGGCAATGTTATCGTTGGCGATACCATCATTGCAGGCAACTCCTACACTGTCTATCCGGATGATCCCCGCGATACTGGTTTTTCCCGCGACGTTTCCGGCAACTTCACCGACGCTGGTAATAACCTAATTGGCGACAACACAGGTAGCACTAGCTTTACTACCAGCACCCTCGTCGGCACCAGAACCAACCCCATTGATCCAAGACTCAGCCCCCTGCAAAATAATGGTGGTACAACCTTTACTAATGCCTTACTTGGCGATAGTCCCGCCATTAATTCTGGTAATAATGCTCTGATTCGGGCAGGTATCACCACTGATCAACGCGGCGCTGGATTTAACAGAATATCTAAGGGTACAGTTGATATTGGCGCATTAGAGTTTAACGGGCTGAATGGAACCAATGGCGCTGATAATTTAGTAGGCAAGAACTACGGTGACATAATTAACGCTCAAGCTGGGAACGATACCATCACAGGTAATGAAGGCAACGACATCTTAACTGGTGGCGGCGGCAAAGATAAATTTGTTTACAACTTAGGTGACGGTGTTGATACCATTACCGATTTCGGTGGGTTAGGTAAAGGTTCAAACCCATCAGCAGCAATCATTGCCGAAGTGGATACCCTGAAATTTCAAGGTGCTGGATTGACAGCCCGAAATCTGCTACTAAACCAGAATAGTAACAATCTGGAAGTCACCTTTGAAGGGGTGGCTGATGACAAAGTTATCTTACAGAACTTTCCTTTGGAAAACCTAGAGAACGTATCCGCAGTGGGCAATATTCTGTTTAATGGGCAAACCAGTATTAGTGAAAGCTTTGATGTCTTCGATGCCAACTCTACCCAAAACGCTATTTCTAACAAGAACACAGTTACCTTTCTCAATGACCTGAACAACAATATCAATGGCTTTGATAACTCAGCAGATGTTATTAATGGTCAGGGAGGCGATGACCGCATCGACGGCAAGAGTGGCAACGACCTGCTACGCGGTGGCGCTGGTAAGGATACCTTGCTTGGTGGTGATGGTAATGATACCCTGCTTGGTGGTGATGGTAATAATAGCCTCATTGGAGGTGCTGGTAATGACATGCTCATTGGCGGTGATTTTAGTGATACGCTGACTGGCGGTAGCGGTAATGACCAGTTCATCTATCGAACCCTTAGCAATGGTGATACAATCACTGACTTTAATAAAAGCGAGGATAAGTTAATCCTTACTGACTTGTTTAAGAGTGAAGGCTACAGTAGCAGTAATCCCATCTCAGATGGTTATCTGCGGTTTGTGCAATCGGATACTTCTACACAAGTTCAGTTTGCCTACTTGAGTAACAATTTTTATACCTTTGCAACTTTGAATAATTTCACCTCTACAAATTTGGTAGTCGGTACTAATGTCATCGTTTAGCGCTCAATTCTAGTCTGTAGCCACTGTCTTAAAAATAAATATTAGACATTTGGTGAAAAAGAACGTAGAGACGTAGCACTGCTACGTCTCTACAATTGTTCTGGATAACGCATAATTAATTTGTGCAGATATCATTGTTTAATTTTGGATTTTAGATGTCTGTGAAATCTAAAATCCAAAATCTATAACTCTTACAGTTGCCGCACTAATGGCTGACCATCTTTGACTTCACCAATCAAAACTAAATCGACACAGTTAACAAAAATACCATTTTCCAGAACACCAGGAATGTTGTTTAATGTCTTTTCTAGGTTGACTGGATCTTCAATAGAGTCAAATCTGACGTCTAAAACAAAATTGCCTTGATCTGTAATCACTGGCCCAGCTTTTTTTACACCCATGCGGAGTTCTGGTTTGCCACCGAGTTTTTTGATGGCATTAGTCACAGGAGTAATTGCCATTGGAATAACTTCCACAGGCACAGCGAAAGTAGAACCTAAGCGATCTACTAACTTACCACTATCTACCACAACGATGAACTGTTCTGCCAGGTAGTCTACGACTTTTTCGCGGGTATGTGCTGCACCACCGCCTTTAATTAAATTCTTTTGCGGATCAACTTCATCTGCGCCATCAATGGCAATATCGATGTGGTCAATAGCATCCAAGGTGGCAAGAGGTACACCGTATTGCTTCGCCAGTACTTCTGACTGAAATGATGTCGGTATACCAATGATATCTTTAAGTTCGCCAGACTTGAGGCGATCGCCCAAAAACTGAATTGTATATGCTGTTGTTGATCCCGTACCTAAGCCTACAATAGAACCCGACTTTACTAAAGCGGCGGCGGCTTTGCCAACTTCTTGCTTCATCAACTTTACGGGATCTGCTGCTGCGGTCATTGCCAAAACTCCTGAAAAACTGACTATAGTCCATAGTAGTGGGCAGATAACCTCAAAAGATGAAAGGTAAAAAACAAGTTTTTGCTTATCTCTACTTCCTTGATTAGGGAATTCTAAAAAATAAAATATTTTAGTGTCCGGAACAAAGGAGATGACTAATGTAATAATGTGTATATTGCTATACAAATTACATGAAAAACCATCAGTATACTGATCCTAATTTTAAGCAACTTTTCGCTGAGATTGACCCGGAAGTAATAAATACCTTTACGGTGGAGCAATTAGAAGCCATAAAATGGGGTTTGGCCTCTCGTGCTAGGACACGTCATTCTTTAGACATAAGAGTTTCAGTACCAATTCCCGGATTAAGGTTTTATCTGGTGTTGCTAGCAGGTTCAGAACGTCGCTCGAAAGTACGTTTACGCTCTGAAAGAGGTTTATATCCTTTTTGGACTCCTGCCAATATCTTGTTCCTTTTAGGATTTCTAATCATTCTATCGATTTGTAGCTACACTATATTTTCTTCTGCATTGTCTTCACTTACTCCCACATCTAACTCTTATCACCCTACTTCAATTCCTTGGATTGACGATAAATCAGAATGTGAACACACTGGTAGAATCTGGAATCATGGGAAGTGCTGGGATTTTGAACAAAGTCCTAATTTTTAAAATTTATAGGTACACCTACATACATAGAGCAACATTGTCCAGTCTAAATTCGTCACTAGCTGAATTACAGGTTATTAAAAATACCAAATTTTGCGTTAGCCTCAGTAACGTAGTTTTTTAAATTCACTTAGCAGCTAAAAGTGGTTATCATAATGCGTCAGCTTTCAATTACTTTATCTTTAGTAGCACTACTACAAAATTTACCAGCAATTGCTCAGGTCTCAGTGCCAGAAAATACTTCTGGAGTCACATCTGATGCCATTCAACAGGTAACTGCAATCAAATGGATGACAAACTATTCTGATGGCAAGTTTTATCCAGAAAAGTTACTCAGTCGGGCCGAATTAGCCTCTATCATGGTAAAAGCATTTGGGCTAAATAAAAGACAAGCTGTTAGCAAAGAAAATTTAGCTATTCCCGATGTTCCTCGTTCTCATTGGGCATTTAATGATATACAGACAGTCTTAAAAACTGATATCATGAAAGGCTATCGGGGTAATGAATTTTTTCCTAACCAAAAGGTGACAAAGGCTGAAGCTCTTGCTATTTTCGCCCAGGCTTATGGTGTATTTCAGTTTCCCGATGAGGCTGTGAATGATATTCTGGCCTCATATCCAGATGAAAAGTCTATCCCAACTTGGGCTAGAAAAGCGATCGCTACAGTCGCTACTGAAGGATTTCTTAATACAGATGCTCAAGGTAACATTTCTCCATTAAAACCTGTAACCCGTGGAGATATGGCTTATGTATTGAGTAAATATTTACAACGACAACAGCAACAACCCGAAACACCAGAAGTTCCAATTATTCCAAATAGCCCACAAACACCTTAGCTAGACTTTATCCAGCCAAGGTGCTTAAAATCATCTTTGATCTGAACCTCTATACCTGTCTCGAATCTGGCGAAGATATAAGGAATTAGACTGTGTTGGTTGCTGCAACACATAATTAGATTGTGGTGGTTGCGTCGGTTGCTGCAACCCATAATTTCCATAATTAGATTGTGGTGGTTGCGTCGGTTGCTGCAACCCATAATTTCCATAAGTAGATTGTAATGGTTGCGTCGGTTGTTGCAACCCATAATTCCCATATCCTACAGGGTTTGTGGGGGTGACAACGCTTTGATTTGGAATTTGGCTAGAGTAAGGTGCAATATTACTTGGTACTGCATACGTGCCTGGGGGCGTTACTGGTGCTACATTAGGCAATATTTGACCGTTATTTAAATTATTGTAGGGACTCTGCGGTAAGTTTGTACCCGTTGATGTATAACCTGTACCAGTATTTAACCTATTATTAGGTAATACCTGACCGTTATTTAAATTATTTACATTACTGTAGGGATTTTGCTGTAAGTTCGTACCCGTTGAGGTGTAGCCTGTCCCAGTAGTTAACCCAGCATTTGGTAAAGAATTCTGATTGGGTAAGCTATTAATGGGTGGTATCAATGTTGTTCCTGGCTCAGAGGCTTGGCCTAAAGTATTTGTCTGAGTTGCAGTCCCATTGAAGCTAGAATATTGCTGGTTTGTCGATTGGTTGGGTGCTGGTTGCAAAGGGCTGGTGGAAACAGAATTTTGATTCTTGTTGGTTTGATTCGTGAATCCAATACCCAAGCTAGAAGATGTTTCTGCCTCTGTTGGTTCAGATGGCGTATTTAAAGGCTTAATACCTAAAAACTGGCTATTATTATCAACCGTCCCAGTCCGCAATAAATTTTCTGTTTGTACAACAAAGGGATTTTTAAAACTTGAAGAGGTATCAGCATTAACGCTTAGACCAGGATTTAATTTGGTATCATTAGCAGAATTTTGTTTTTTAATTACATCCTCTAAGGAGTTTTGACTATTTTTCGCTTCAGTATTTTCCTTGGGATTATTTGGCGTTACTAAAGGAGTTGCTTGATTAAAGTCATTAAATAAAACTGGCAGATTATCAATATCTGCTGCAATGGCTTTGTTTTCTTGTGACAGCGAGGAATCAGTAGGCTCTTGTGAGGCAACTTGACTTTTTTGCTTATAAACAAAAATATCTGGGTTTGACCAGTATTCCCAAGTTACTAGCCCAACTACAGATAAAAAAATTGCAGTGCCCCAAAAACCAGGTCGCCCTAGATTCCATAACCTGGCTTTGAGATAGCGTAAGTAGGCGGGAGGATAATGACGATTTGGCATGGGATTGATAATTGAAATTTTCTCGAAATCGGTAAAACTTGACGGAAGGTAAAAGCGTCGGTGTTTAATTATTTTGTTTTTCTAAACAGGAATATCTCAACTGAAGTTGGATAGTAATTTTATCCTAACTTCTCCATCAGTTATTAGTCAGTACCAATAGACATGTAGTAGTCAAAAATTTACTTTTTGGGGGCTGTAGTCCTTTGGCGAGATTTTTTAGAAAGTTATGGCAATTTATGCTTATTTTTGGGTATCGGTAACAGTGGATAACATCACGAGTTGACAACTGGTCTAATTTATTGTTGTAGCTGGACAAAAGTTCAACTTTTTTATTTTCTAGTTAGGAAATTAAACTGTGTGCTGCAATGCTCCGATATGCCTCTGAAGGCACTGT
Organism: Nostoc sp. ChiVER01; assembly: GCF_034531155.1. Classification (NCBI taxonomy): domain Bacteria; kingdom Bacillati; phylum Cyanobacteriota; class Cyanophyceae; order Nostocales; family Nostocaceae; genus Nostoc; species Nostoc sp. ChiVER01. Next base: position 343,188 of record NZ_JAVRBS010000003.1, read on the forward strand.
GCTGCACCGTATTATTAACCAGGAGACTACAGCAATGATGAAAGCTGAAGATATCATGACTAAAAATGTAGTTACCATTCGCGGTTCGGCGACTGTTGCTGAAGCAGTGGGGCTGATGAAGGACAAAAAATTGCGGGCGCTAGTTGTAGATCGTCGCTATGACAATGATGCTTATGGCATTGTCACAGAAACGGATATTGTTTATAAAGTAACAGCCTACGGTAAAGACCCAAAGCAAGTGCGGGTTTACGAAATTATGAGCAAGCCTTGCATTGTGGTCAATCCTGATTTAGGTGTGGAATATGTAGCGCGGTTATTTGCTAACACTGGTATTCATCGAGCGCCTGTGATTCAAGGTAAGTTGTTGGGCATCATTTCAATTACCGACATTTTGACCAAAAGCGATTTTGTGGAAGCGCCAAAAGCCCTATTGCTGGAAGAGAGAATTCAAAAAGCCATTGAGCATTCTCGCGCTATTTGCACCGAACAAGGTGCTTATTCTAAAGCCTGTGCAGCCGCTTGGGATGAGGTAGAAGAACTTCAAGCAGAAGCCGCTCATCAGAAAGCTGAGGGTATGGTATCAGCCAAAGTCTCTTTTGAAGAATACTGTAAGGAAAACCCAAATGCACCAGAATGTCGAAATTATCATCCGTAACTGAAGTGTAGGGATGAAGAAAGAGGCAGGGGAGCAGAGGGGGAAAAGTAATTTTTTATTCCTCTTGCTTCTACTCTTTGCTATCTCTATTTAACGTTTGGCAACTCGCATCAATAAAAATAGACCTATTCCTAGAAAAAGAAAGTTGGGCAACCAAGCCCCTATAAAGGGAGAGAGAGCACCTGCTTGGGCGATCGCACCAGTAATAAAGAAAATTAAATAGTACGAAAAAATTACTACGACACTAATCCCAAAGCTGGTACCTCTTCCAGTTCGCTGGGGTATGCTTCCCATCGCTGCACCTACTAAGCCAAAAACTACGCATACAAAAGGCAAGGAGATTTTTTGTTGAATCCGCACTTCGAGTTTACGAATTTTTTGGCGATCGCCACCGAGAAGTTCTACTTGTAGTTGATCTAGTGCTTCAGCAATATTCATCTCACCATAGTCCCGACTTTTTTCTGCCAGACTTAATGGCGTGCGCGGTAGTTGCAGTTGTTGGTGTTCAAATCTGACAATGTTGCGATAAGAGCGATCGGCAGCAACAAAATAGATAGTACCGTTGTAAAAATCCCAGACATTTTGAGAAGGATTCCACTGGGCGGTTTCTGATACCACAATTTGATTCAGACCTTTTGTTGAACGGTCTATAATCGTCAAACCTGACATCCGTTTACCGTCAAATTGGTCGGCGTAAAACAAGCGGAGCAAAATCCTATTCTTAGAACCATCCGGCTGTATAACATCCTGGTATTCAGGATAGAAAATATTTTGCTGTTTTAAAGTTGGCTTATCTGATTTGAGGGCTTGATCCAGAGTCATCGCCGCTTGGTAATTTGCTGCTGGTGCAATTTGTTCGTTAAACACAAATGTCATTCCTGTAACCACAAGACTCAACAGCACCGCAGTTAGCACTATCCGATAGACACTCACCCCACAACCACGCAGAGCAATTAGTTCGCTCTCGCTAGAAAGACGACTGTAAGTCATTAAAGTAGCCAGCAGCGTAGACATAGGGAAGGCTAAAACGATAAAGTAAGGAAACTTTAACAAAAAAACCTGAATGGCAATGTCTATGGGTAGCCCAGATTCTACAATTTTTCTGACTAAATCAAATACAGCATCGATAGTAACGCCAATTGATGAAAAAGCTCCGACACCAAAGAAAAACGGCGCTAACAATTCGCTAGCAAGGTAACGATCCATGATCGTAAAAGGTAGCAGCGAAAATAGGTTGTAGAAAGACGTAAATTTCTTTGATATCATGACTAGCTTGAAAAGTTCAATGTTAGCAACCCTGGCGAAATAAATGATATCTACATTTAGGATTTAAATTTAATTTTTAATAACTGAAAATTAACTAACAAATCTATATTTAATTTTTTAAAATAGCTTTTAAATTATTAACTAAATAATGATTAATTTAGACTTGAAAATTATTACCTAAATAGTATTGTCGCACCAGGGGGTTGCCGTAGAGTTCGTCAGCAGCGCCAAAAGCGAGAATTTGTCCCTCGCGCATTATATAGGCGCGATCGGTGATGGCCAAGGTTTCACGGACATTATGATCTGTAATTAAGATTCCCATGCCGCGATCGCGCAGTTGTGCGACAATTTGCTGAATTTCTGAGACTGCGATCGGATCAACTCCTGCAAATGGTTCATCCAAAAGTAAAAATTTTGGCCCTTCTTTTCCCGCAGCTAAAGACCTTGCTAATTCCGTCCGCCGTCGCTCACCACCAGAAAGTTGAATTCCTTTGCTATTGGCTAATTTTTCCAAGCGAAACTCCCGCAGTAAAGTTGTGAGTCGTCTTGACCATTCCCATCGTGGCACATTCGTTTGCTCTAGTACCAACAGAATATTATCCTCTACCGAAAGCTGGCGAAAAACACTTGGTTCTTGTGCTAAATAGCCAATACCCAGTCGGGCCCTTTTGTGCATTGGCATTTCTGTAACGTCTAGATTACCCAACCAGACTTTTCCTTGATTGGGTTTTTCTAAACCTGTGGCAATGTAAAATGTCGTCGTTTTACCAGCCCCATTGGGGCCTAGTAAACCAACGATTTCGCCCTGAGCAACAGAAAGATTGACACGATTGACAATTACTCGCTTGCCGTAAGATTTATGGATATTCTCTAAAACAATTTTCACGCTGGAGCCGCCCTTTGTTGGTGATAAATGCTAATTAGAAGGCTTCAAAGGTGGTGTTTTTGGGGCAGGTGTCGCAGTTTGTCCATCATTATCTGATTCCTGGATCATGTAGATCGACTCTACTTGACGGTTGGATTGGGGTAAAGCAACAAATCGCCCTTCATCGATTAAATAGGTTACTTTCTCCGCTCGGATACTATTACCGCCTTGTTGCAAAATATAGACGTTACCACTGAAATCAATTCGGCGTTCTTTACTAAAGTACTGTGCTTGGGCAGATGTTGCCTGAATCTGGCGAGCCGGATATAACATTTGCACATTACCGCGAGCAGTGATTACTTGATTTTTCGCGTCATATTCTTGCACATCAGCGCGGATAGTGAGGGGTCGATTTGCCTGAGATGTTTGTGCAGTAACGGTTTGCACTTGAGTAGGAAAGACAAAAGTGCCCAAGAGTGCAACTGGCAGCATTAAAGCTAATCCAAAGCGACGTATCTGGGATATGGGCAATTGATAGGAGGGCATCATAGCAATTGGGGATTCAGGATTTCAGCTTGCATTCTAATTATCTCAAGTACTTTATCCAGATATGAAATATACAATCTGGAGTGATTTCCGATAACTACTGGCTGAAATAGTGACGCTACCCCCAACCTCAAGGTTTCAGGAAATTGACATCTGAGTGAAAATAACGTAAGCACGGCGTTGATGTATCTTTGTAGAGATGTAGCACTGGTAAGTCTCTACAAAGATTCTGGTATTATGCAAAATCTTTTTCATACATGGAATCAGCAACGCCGTAGGCACAATACCCTGCCTTAAGATGTTTTGCGTCTACATGAATTGTGCCTACTAAGGATTTTGGGCAACGCACAATTAATTACCAGATGTCTAATCACTAGACAGCACAATTCTAGGCAAAGATAAGACTTGATTTTCACCCAAATTACCAGATGTAATCAAGTCTTGCCCTATTTGTTGTAATGTCGTTAATAACACTGCGCTCTGATTCAATAGCTCATCTACATCAACGCCACTGTAGCTGGATGGGTAACGGCGAAGGCGATTGCTGCCTTCTCCCAACAGAATTACTGCACCTCGCCAGTTGCGATTCTCCAAATGATACAGCGCCACAGAAATTTGGAGAATGCCTTGATAAAAGCTTTTTTCCGGTTCACTGGCTTCAATCCACAAAGCCTCTAAAGTGTCATGACAAGCGTAAAACTGACCAGAATTGAACTGTTCTACGCCTTGCCAAAACTCTTGGGGGATGGTTTCGCTCATCCCATGCTATCTCGTACTTCTTTGATTGTTGCGAGAGAAATTTCTTGTTTTTCGCCAGCAAACTCGTTGTCAGGGGTGAGGAACAACATGCAATGGCACTCTTTGCGTTCTCTCATTGGCACACAGGGGCAGTTCCAATATGTGGCGTGAACCTCAGCCTCTTTATCTTCGTAATGGCGACAGGGACATAAAGGCGCACCTAGATCATCTTTATGTTTCGCTAGTCCTTCAATGACAACTGCGGTAACAGAAGGTTCAGAACAGAAGTATGTTCCAGTACGCTTGGCATATTGTTCAGAAAAATGCCGCATTGCCTCTAGGCTTTTATCGCTGGATTTTGTGTTATTTTCTGATGTGATCATGTCGCTCATAATTTAAATATTTCTTTGCATTGTACCTCAGCCTCACTAAGGGATTACGAGTGGATTTCCCTAACCTTACGCGTTCAAGTTGTTTTACCTTTGCTTAAAGGTTGATATGTCTGGTGTGTGGGATCAGAGAAAATCTAAAAACCACACAAGCTTAACTTCTAGGCTAATCAAAATTCAAGTTGCATCTTGAGGCAGAATTTAAAAGTCAAGAGGTTGATTTATTTCAATCAAAAAACGACACTGTGACACGTATAACGGAAGACACCGAGTGCGATCCATTTATTAACCTTATGTCAGCCTTTGTTTATTTATACATTGTGCTGAATTCTCTTCATGATAACTTTATCAGATTTTATGAAATTACTAAGTAGTAACACTTGTTACTTATTGAAACTTAGTGTATGGTCTAAAGCGTGTGATAAAAAACACAAACTTTTCAATAGTTACAACTACTACCATTATGAGTATTTCAACTGTTGCAAAAAAGTTACCGACTACTGCGATCGCAGCAACAGTCATCGTTTTGGGAATAGGAGCAGTAGCCCAAGCAACTGTTTTAACATTTGATGATATAGCGCCTATTTCATATTTTAATGAGATTCCTAACGGTTACGGTGGATTTAATTGGAATAATTTTAACTACATAAATGGCTCAAGTCCTAAAGTTAGACGTACAGGTGAAGACAATGGAAGAGTCTCAGGAGACTATGTGGCTTTCAACGGATTTGGAAACCCAGCCCTAGTAAGTGATAGTGTTTTTGACTTCAACAGTGCTTACCTATCAGCTACTTGGAATAATGGTCTTTCGGTTACTGTAGAAGGTTTAAAGAATGGTGCAACCCTGTATTCAAAAACTGTGATTGTAGATACGACACAGCCAACTTTAGTTAATTTTGATTATTTTGGTGTTGATGAATTAAAGTTTACGTCCTTTGGTGGAGTTGAGCCAAATTATCTTGGTGGTACTGGGACACAGTTTGCGCTTGATAACTTTACCTTTAATGAAAAAGCTACATCTATTCCCGAACCTACATTGCTACCAGCGCTATTTGCAGTAGGTACTTTAAGTATTGGTTCAGTATTAAGACGTAAACAGCTAAACCAAAGTTAACTCAAACCTTGCACTTTGCCCGAACCACTAAAAGTTGCGGCTACACAAACAAAGTTTACCTGCGTGGGCTAAAAGTTTTATATTCTGTAAAAGTAGGCTTTGTTTGTATAGCCCTTCTAAGATGTGTTTTTGCCGAAGGTATTGATTAATACGAATTTAATGTTTTTTGTAGTTGAGGTTGCAGAGCGCGATCGCTTTGCAAAACTATACCAGGGTGTTCCCAATTGATTACCTCTTGTTCTGCTGGTGAGGAAATATTTGGCCACAAAACCCAGCGACTACCTTGAGGAAGAGTAGCAAGGCTTAGGGGGTTTTGAGTTAGCCAAATCAAAGCATATCTTTTAGGAACTGCTGAACTGGCATCTTCTAATGCTCTAGTTGCTGCTAAGGTTTCTAATACAAAGCGATCGCCTTTAATTAAATCTGTAGATGCTGTCCATAATTGCACCTGTAATTGCTGTTGCTGTGCATAAAAATACAGTGATGCTGCGGCAATTACTGCTTGTTCAAAGTTTTCTTCTTCCCAATTACTAGCACTGTCAAGAGCAATAACTATTTCTTGTCCACCTGTAACCATTTCTAACTCTCGCACCCTTAATTCTCCATAGCGGGCGCTAGTTCGCCAGTGAATCAGACGGGTGGGATCTCCGATGCGGTAAGGACGGAGCGATCGCACCAATCCTATTGTCGCTGTCTGCAAGGGTTTACCACGAGGATCGCCCCTTTTGCTCTCTTCTTGCCCCATTTCGTCTACTAAAGGGCAGGTAGCCAAGGGTAACACTGTGGGATAGACGATCGCTGTGGCAGCACAATCACGCTGACGGCGACACCAAAACAACCCTAAAGGCGCACCAGAACCTAGTTCGACTGTATGCCAGCGATAAACACCCCGGCGCTGGGTAGGGTGGTAATATATCCAACGGTAACTACCTTGGCGAGGAATTGTTTCGATTGCCTTTTGTACTGGTTTTCCTAAAACGAAAGGTAATATATCCTCAACTTGCAATAAGCTTACAGGCTGCTGTGCCTGATTGCGGATTTCTAATTCTACAGTGAGATCGTCACCTGCTGACACAGGTTGAATGGGACGGCGAGTGATGGATAGATTTGTGAGCGATCGCGGCGGTAAGATAGCTGCTACACCCAAAAGGGCAAAACTGATGCCGCTAATGGCGTAGAGCCAACCAGCCATCGTATTGATACCTGCGCCAAAAAAACAAATAGCCGTTGCTGCTAGTACCCAACCGCCATAAGCAGGGGCACTGGCGCGGGTTTCTAACCAATTGGTGATGGGTTTGATGATTTTCATGTTTCTTTTTTAACCCAACACCACCTGAAATTCACAGTGTTTCAGGGATTCACCAAAAAAACCATAATAGTAGTAATTTATGAAGCGTGCTGGATTGAAGGGGCGATCGCAATTACACTATTTTTGAGTAACTTCAGTGAGGGCTTCATGGATAACCTCATCGCTAACACCGTGACGCTTCAAGCTAGCAATCAGTGCTGAGATATTATTACCCTCCAGTCGCTCCAGATCGGATCTTAGCCCTTGCCCAACATAGGCACGCACTAACGGCTGATAGCCAGAAAATCCCAGTAATGGTGCTATTCTTTTCAAATCTTCAATGACATCTTCGGGAATGCGAATTGTGATTGTAGTCATTGGACGATTTTTATCGAGTCGCTTTTTCAGTGCTTCAGCTTTCATAATATTCTCGCTCCTTGCGTGTTGCTTTACGAGCTGAAATGATCCGAATTATTTCGTTTTCACGTTCAATGTAGACGATATACAGAAGATTCCACCGTCTGTCTAAGCCAATAACAGCATCTCTTTCTTCATCATTGCGACTTGCATCAACAACCACTAAAAACGGATCGAAAAATGCCTCTGTGGCTTGCTGAAATGTCACGCCATCATGATTGCTGGGATTTATCCAAGCTTTTTCTTCGTTCCAAACGAAAGTGACACCATTAAGCACAAAATACACATCCATACCTTACATAGTAGACATTGTGTATTTACGTTGTCAATACGTTTTATGAAACAGAGATATTTCCGTAAGGGCGATGTCTACGACGGGCTATTCGGCGTCGCACTGTAAATCTATGCTATGGTTTGGAGATCGCTTTCTATAAGAATATCTGCTGGTTAGCGATCGCCCTTGGCTTGTGTCGTTATCGAATTGATGTTACAAAAACCAATTTGTCTGAGATCGTCCTTGAAGAATTGTTCATAGCTTTTTCGCTCATCATGAAAGTAGCCTCATTTAGGCTTGCTTTCTAAGAAAGTTACTAGAGAACTTCCAAACCAGCCGAGAGATAGAGAGAAAGTGTTTTGAATTATGTCAGGAATTTTTTCACTTCGCAAAAATAATGAATAAATAATGATAACAACAAAACATGATAAACAAACTATCATTAAAACCCAATTAATTAGGATAATAATCTTGCTTCTTGTATAGTCTCTAAAACTGAGTCCTACCTCTGATAAACTAGAATTATCCTCGCTAAGTTCGGCAATTTCAATTGAAGATTCAGATTCTCTGACTTCACCCAAAAATGTATACTTAAAGAAATCAATAATTTTCGTTAGTTTCATTAAAGTCGATGCTCCACATTCTATTATTTCCATCAAGAGTTATTTTACGTTGATTAAGAATGTCTCTGCCAATGAGAGCATATTTTTTATTATCAATTGCAACAACTTCTAATCCTTCAAATTGATGTTCTCCAATTCTAATATCAACGAAAAAAGTCATTTTATACTCTGGTGAACCAACAGCTCCTCGAAATAGTCTTCGTCCATAAATTGGTGCATTCATCCTATCTATATATCCACTTGGAACGCAAGTCATACATGCTCCGCTATCGACAATAGCATCCACTACATATACTCTTGAAGATGACAAGAGTTCGATCTCAGTTTCTGGACCAGGTTGACCATTGGATTGTAGATTGCCGTAATTATACACTAGAATTTACTCCATCACCTTAAGATTAGATATCACCCAACCAGATAGAACTAGGCAATTCAAGAATCGTTTCATCCTCAACTTTTATTAAGAATGTAGACATATCTCGAAACTCTGAAGAACGTAACCAATGAATCAGATTCGTTTTGTCTTTATCCTTACTTGCTAACTTACCATCCACAAACGCAACATAAAATCCTGTATTCTCTCTAACCCAATCTTCGTTTGCTCTCAGCTTTTCAAAAGCAAGTATATTTATATCTACATCTAAAGGTTTTTCATTAGGAACAAGATTAACGACATCAGAAAAAACTTCAACATTGAATTCAGAATCCAGAAAGTCTATCGGTAGGCTTTCAATTACCTCTTGCTTCAGCTTCTCTAGCTTATCAGCTATTTCCTCCTGTATTTCTTTAGTTCTTTGAAACATATGGCACAGCATTTTACTAGCTATGAAACGAATATCTTTTTTCAAATCAGGTGATTTTGGTCGGAATTCGTCAGCATCTAGCTTTGATGCTTTCTCTTGCACTCTTTTTGATGGATAACCAGAAAAAATAGAAACAAATACATTTTTATCTATTTCCTTAATTTCCTCTAAAGCATCTAATCCTTCTTCGGGCTTATCTTTTCCCATATGGATATCAAGGATATAAAATCCTGCATATTTCTTTTGTGCAAGTTCAACAACTTCATCTTTGTTATTTACTACATGAACTCGCCAATCAAATTCTTCTTCCATGACCTGCTTAATGGTTTCTCGTGTGGTAGGATTGTCTTCCATAATCACCACTTCTTTTTTTATGTAGGGATCAGCTTCTAAGCAAGAATTCATAGTTATTTTCCTTAAGCTTGATGACGTTTTAATGGAATTTTTACGAAGAACTTCGTACCTTTTCCAACAGTAGATTCAAATAAAATCTTTCCACCATAATTACTCAAAATCCTACGTGTGATAAACAAACCTCTTCCTGTTCCTCCTTCATCTCTATGACTAGTGAATCCTTTTTCAAAAATCTGTTCACTCAATTCTTTCCTAATACCAATACCATTATCTTCCACTGAAATTTGAACATAGGTTATTCGTTCTGACTTATCTATATCTGTCGAAATTGTTATTTCACCATTCTTTCTACCTATTTTCTGTATTGCCCTTATAGCATTAGATATCAGATTATAAATAACATCTTTTATTTCTGCTTTTACAAGCAAAACATTCGGTATTCCATATTGATACTTCTCAACAATCTTAGTATTTTTTTCTCTAATTTCAAGAGAAAAATACTCAATTACATCTCGAATCACATCGTTAATATTAATAGAGGTAAGTTCATCTGCTTCAAATTCTTTCTGTATTTCTACAACTCGCTCTTTATAAAAAGTTATCTGTTTGTTGATTATTTGCTCTGCCCTACGGACTACTCCAGCAGATTCAATTTCCTGCAAAATATGGCAGAAGTCGAGGATTTCATTTTTGTACTGATGTAAAACTCCCTGCATTGCATTGTTATATCCTGCTAATCTTGCTGCGCTAAGGATCGTATCACGCTCTCTATCGCATTCGTTTCTGAGTCTACGGAGTTCATAGGTCATATGTACCCTCTCAGTAAACGCAGCAACTAGAGAAGAGATTTTATCTATAAAAGCAAGATTGTCATTATAGAATCTATAAGGATAACTTGTGAAAATAGATAATGTACCGATAGTTTTACCCTCTAATTTGAGCGGAAAGCAAGCATGTGATTTAAAGCCATTGTTTTGTATCCAACTTAGATTTTTATATTCATCTTTTCTTTTTTCTATATTTTCAACTATTTCAGTCTTGCCAGTTCTATAAACTTTCCCTACGATGCCTAATGTCTTATCTCTTGGTTCATCTACTCTTTCTTGCCAAGAAACATCATTCGTACCATTCTTAGCAACTACCTCCAATACTTCAGCATCATTTGCAATTCGGAGGATACATGCTTTATATGGTCTTAGTGAACTAGTTAATTGTTTCGCTATATAATCATAAACATATTTTTCTTCCAAATCACTTAGAGGTTTTATAAGCTCTTGCGTCATCTGGGCAAATATTTCCAACTTTTCTTTTTTTCGCAAACTTGATATTACAGTTGCAACATTCATTCCTATAATTATTAACCAATAAACATCTTCCTTGCAAAAACCGTTGTTAGTAATAACCTTATTGTTCGAGTCAACTTTATTGATGACTTCAATCGTTCCAAATGTTCTGTTTGAACCATTCAAAGGAACTGAAATACCATACTTTAAATACCCTAGTTTTTCTAGATAAGCAGTTTTGCTTTCAGCGTTCATCTCGTAAATATCAAGACTGTTAGACCATTGAGGTTCTCCATAAACAGAATTTAATTTAAAAGGTACAGCTTTTCCAGAAAAACTTTCACCTGGCTTATATTTCTCATTCTGAAACCAAGTGTTATCAATCGGTAGTCCATCTTTATCAACACCATTGATACCCCTACGCTCTACAAAACCATCTTTAGAGAACAAAAAAATAGATGCCACTTGAGAATGCAGTCTTTGACGCACTTTGGTAAGGGCATCCCGAATTACCTCCTCAACGTTACGACACTTCATCAGGGTATTCCTGACCTCAAGCAAATCATTAAGCTGCTGGAGTCCTAAGTTAGGTTCCATATTGCATTATTTGAGAGGTTGATTATAATAGAGGGTTTAACTCTAAGAAAATATTCTAATTTTAGCCCAATAGAGGCAATCGCAGTTAGTTAGTTAAGCATAAATTAAATTCAGTTTAAAACCCTGGAATTAACAAACTAAAAAGCCCGCATTTGCGGGCTTTTTAAATCGATTAAGAATTCTTACTTACCGTTTCGCCAACTTCTTTGACATCTTCCGTAGACGAATCGATTGGGGTGTAACTTCCACTAATTCATCGGGGCCAATGTATTCCAAGGCACGCTCTAGGCTCATGTCTATTGGTGCTTGCAACTGAACCAATTCATCGCCACCAGCAGCACGGTGGTTGGTCAACTGCTTGGTTTTACAGATATTTAGTTCCAAATCTTGCGGACGATTGTGTTCGCCTACAATCATGCCTCTGTAAACCTTTGTGCCAGGAGTAATAAAGAATGCTCCTCGATCCTCTGCGTTTCTCATGGCGTAAAAGGTAGAAACACCCTCTTCAAAGGAGATTAAAACGCCTTTGTTACGCGCTTCAATATCACCACTGAGTGGACGGTAATCTAAGAAGCTGTGGTTCATGATGCCTTCACCACGAGTCATTCGCATGAATTCACCCCGGAAACCAATCAATCCACGGGCGGGGATGACAAACTCTAACTGGGTGCGATCGCCACTACCAGGTTGCATATCTTGCATTTCGCCTTTGCGTTGTCCCAGGCGTTCGATACAGCTACCCACAGCATCAACAGGAATGTCTAATACCAAGAGTTCGTAAGGTTCGCAAGGTTGACCGTTTACTTCGCGGTAAATAACCTGTGGCTGAGATACCTGAAACTCGAATCCTTCCCGGCGCATGGTTTCAATTAAGATACCCAAGTGGAGTTCTCCACGACCGGAAACGAGGAATTTATCGGGAGAATCGGTTTCTTCAACGCGCAAAGCAACGTTGGTTTCAAGTTCGCGGAATAGGCGATCGCGTACTTGTCTTGATGTCACCAACTTCCCTTCTTGACCTGCAAAGGGCGAATCATTCACCCAGAAGGTCATTTGCAAGGTTGGTTCATCCACTTTAATTAGTGGTAAAGCTTGGGGTTCATTGGGGTCAGTAATCGTTTCTCCAATATAAGCATCGGCGAAACCAGCTACCGCGACAATATAACCTGCGGTTGCTTCTTCTAGGTCTACGCGCTTGAGTCCTTCAAAGCCCATCAACTTGGTAATTTTACCCTTGACGATGGTGCCATTTTCTGTAACTAAAGCCGCTTGTTGTCCTGAACGGATAGTACCATTGTGAATTCTACCAATGACAATCCGTCCCAGGTATTCAGAATAATCTAGGGTTGTGACTTGTAATTGCAGAGGTTTGTTGCGATCGCCTACTGGTGATGGAACATGTTTCAGAATCGCGTTAAACAAGGGTTGCATGTCTACTGATTCTGCTTCCAAGGTTTCCTTAGCAAAACCTCCCATCCCGGAAGCGAATAGATAAGGAAAATCACACTGGTCTTCATCTGCTCCTAATTCCAAGAACAGATCCAATACTTTATCAACAGCAACGTGGGGGTCAGCTTGTCCGCGATCAATTTTGTTGATTACAACGATGGGGCGCAGCCCTTTTTCTAAAGCTTTTTTCAGAACAAAGCGCGTTTGGGGCATTGGGCCTTCGTTAGCATCGACAATCAAAAGACATCCGTCAACCATGCCAAGTACGCGTTCAACTTCGCCACCAAAGTCGGCGTGTCCAGGAGTATCAACAATATTAATTAGTGTTTCTTTGTAGCGAACCGCCGTATTTTTGGAAAGGATAGTAATACCCCGTTCCCGTTCTAGGGCGTTGGAGTCCATAACGCAATCCGGAACGTCTTCGCCTTCGCGGAAAATGCCGGATTGTTTGAGGAGTGCGTCAACCAGCGTGGTTTTGCCGTGGTCAACGTGGGCGATGATGGCGACGTTGCGAATTGGGAGCGTCATAGAAGCTTTTGGTGAACTCTAGAGGGGGTTTATAAGATTTACATTTGAATGCTAGGCTGTTTTAACAGAATTGGGGATGATCGGCAAATTCTGTAAAGAACCTTTAACAATTCTAGCGTAATCGTCACAATTGCGGTGAGGTTTGTAAACGCCGCATAACGCAGAAAGTTAGGCAGCCTAAATCATGTGCTTAATGTTGAATTATTTACCCGCTCAACTTAAAAAATTTAACTCAGGTAGTTGAAGAGTGGGTAAATGCCTGGTTAAAACTTCTAATATATATTTTTTTCTGTAAATTAGTTTAACTTGTGCCACAATTGACACCAGCATTTTGGACTTTTAAACAATGGCTTGGGTGTTAGGACAGCAATTGCAGAGTGGGAAATACACAATTCAAGAAGAATTAAGTGAAGGTGGCTTTGGTATTACCTATCTCGCCAGAGATAATTACGGGCGTTACTTTGCCATTAAAACGTTAAATGATAAAGTGCAACGCCGTCCTGATTTTGCTAAGTTTCAGCAAGATTTTTTGAATGAGGCAATAAAACTAGCTAAATGTAGTCATCCTCATATTGTGAAAATTGATGAAGTAATCAATGAAAATTCCCTGTGGTGTATGGTAATGGAATATATTCCTGGGGAAGATTTAGCTAGTCGAATTGAGAATCAAGGCGTTTTGCCAGAAGCAGAAGCATTACGCTACATTCAGCAGATTGGTGAAGCATTAATCGTAGTTCACAATAACGGTTTATTGCATCGGGATCTGAAACCGCAAAATATCATGTTGCGTTCTAATAATTCTGAGGCTGTGTTAATTGATTTTGGTATTGCAAGGGAATTTACCCCGAATCTCACTCAAACTCATACACAAATTTTATCTGATGGTTTTGCACCAATTGAGCAATATGACAAAAGAGCAAAAAGAGGTGCTTATACTGACGTTTATGCTTTAGCAGCAACACTATATTCTATGCTAACTGGAGAAGTGCCAACCCTTGCACCACTAAGAGCAATTGGTACGCCATTGGAGGAACCAAAAAAAATTAATTATAGTATTAGTGATAGAGTAAATCAGGCAATCCTCAAGGGTATGGAGGTTAAGCCAGAGGAACGACCTCATTCAATAAAAGAATGGTTATCACTTATAAGTATTCAAAAAATTCAACCTACTAAGATTGATCTTCCTACTGAAAATATAGTTACTTCTTCAGTGATGGACGATATTATCAGTGAATTCCATGCTTATGCGGACTATAGTAGTTCCAATGCAGGATTACTTATTCATCATAGAGAGCATCATAACGATCTAGCATTACACTATCACGTAACTATCTCTGATACTCACGTTTTTAACTTTGGTGGAAGTGGGTTTGCTGTATTCCCTATTCCAAAAAAGGCTCATGTAGTCAAATCAGTGAAACTATTGGATAGGAAGGAAGTTCTCGATAGATGTCTCATTGCTTATCAACTCTTCAAGGACTGGCACTATGGGATTTTAGGATGGAATTGCGAACACTTCGCTAGGTTGGTAACAACTGGTGAAGCCATTAGCTATCAGGTTAAAGAGTCACCTTTGGGATTTTTGAATAACAATGGTTATCATCCTTTAGCAAAGGAAATGATGGATAGTTTTCAGAAAAAATACTATTTTTAACAGCGCCCAGTCAGGTATTATAGTTAAAAATATTTTGGTAGATACTACTATGGAAGCTTTAATAGCTTACGAAAAAATTAAGATAATATTTTAAATTAATAGAAGAGATACTTTTTTAATTTTTAATCACGCTAATTCATACATAAAGAATTAATTACACTAATAATTTCCAACGTTTTTGGAAAATACAATGTATTTGCTGATTAATATTTACTCTTTTTTGATATTAAGAAATTGAACATTATCAAACAAAACTTAAAAACTATCTATCTCAGGATATAGTTTTAAAATTAAATATTATCTATCTAAAAGTATAAAAGCAGAAAATGTAACGAAAATTTTTATTTCTCTACCCTGAGTTGTGAGTGCGATCGCTCAAAAGAAAGATGGAATCTTCCTAACCTCTGTGTCAAGGTTATATCAAGTAATAATGATGAACACTTTGCCGAGGAGAACACGGATGGTAGCTACTTTAGATGATACGAAACGCAATGCTATTGCTGTAAAATTGGCAAGTATCAAAGCACTTCAACAATTGGTTATCGAAAATGAGCGATCGCTTTTGACCCAAGGACTTGATGCCGAAATTGGCGATCGCATCCGCAATTTTCTCAACGATGACGAAAAAAATCTTGGCATTTTGGAAACTGTAATTGGTCAGTATGGCATTCAGGCTGAACCCAAAAAAAATGTTACAGAATTCATTGAAAAAGCTCGTGAATTGTTCAAAGGTTCTGAGTTAAGCCTGTATGAAAAAGTATCTCAGCATGAATTGCTAAAACATCAACTTGTAATGAGTGGCTTGATAGTTCACAAAGCTGCTCAAAAAGTTGGTGCTGATGTTTTGTTAGCGATCGCACCTTTGAATACCATTAACTTTGAGAACCGCGCTCACCAAGAACAACTCAAAGGTATTCTGGAAATTCTGGGTGTTCGTGAATTAACTGGACAAGATGCAGATCAAGGCATTTGGGCGCGTGTTCAAGACGCTATGGCTGCGGTAAGTGGTGTAGTAGGTAGTGCTGTTACCCAAACCAGTGACAAAAGCGATCTGAATATCCAGGATGTCATCCGCCTCGATCACAACAAGGTAAATACCCTATTTACCGAACTCCTGCAAAGCGACAATCCACAGAAGATCCAAGAGTATTTCGGTCAAATTTACAAGGATTTAAGTGCCCACGCTGAAGCTGAAGAGGAAGTAGTATATCCAAGAGTACGTCCTTTCTACGGTCAAGATAATACCCAAGAATTGTTTGACGAACAAGCTCATGCGAAGCAGGCATTAGAGGAAATTAAGGCTATTAGCCCATCTTCACCTCAATTCAAAGAAAAAGTCAAACAGCTATTGGATGCTCTTGGCGATCATATTCGTCAAGAAGAAAGCACACTGTTTGCTGCCATTCGCAACAATTTGAGTACTGAGCAAAGTGAACAACTTGCTACTGAATTCAAAGCCGCTAAAACCCGAATTCAACAAAAGCTCGGTGTTGTTAGCGAATCTAAGGTGTAGCAGGCTTTCGGGCTTTCTATATCCGCTAAAAAAAGTTAGTTAAACAAAAACTCCCAGCACATTAGCGCTGGGAGTTTTTGTTTACGAATTTTGCTGACAGTATTTATAAGCGGTATATGCCATTGTTACAACCCCGGTGATAATGGCAGATTCATCGACTTCAAATTGGGGATGGTGCAACGGGTGGTTAATCATTCTTTCTTTATAGCCGACACCCAAACGAAACATGGAACCGGGAACGTGTTCCAAATACATAGAAAAATCTTCAGCACCAAGGGAAGGTTCGGGTAAGACTTGAACGCGATCGCTACTCCAAGCTTCTTCTGCGGCTGATTGTAACAATTGCGTTAGGGTATAATCATTTTGGACACTGGGTACACCCTGGCGATAATTGACTTGATATTTTGCCCCGTAGGTATGACAAACATTAGATACAATGTTTTCAATCCAGTTTGGGAGATGGGCCCGGGTTTCAGGATGGAGCGATCGCACGGTTCCCAATAACTGCACTTTATCAGCAATTATATTCGGCGCTCTGCCACCATTAATCTTACCAATGCTCAATACTACAGGACGCAAGGGATTCTGCGTCCGGCTGATGGCTTGTTGCAATGCAGTAATTACTTGACAAGCAATCCAAATCGCATCAATCGCCTCATGGGGACGCGCCCCGTGCCCAGATTCTCCCATAATCAGAATCTCTAAATCATCAGCTGCGGCTGTTAATGCCCCGTAACGCACGCCAATAGATCCTGCGGGTATAGAAGGGAAAACATGAACCCCTAATACAGCTGAGACATTTTCCATTGCCCCATCTTTCACCATCCAGCTTGCCCCTTGAGCAATTTCCTCGGCTGGCTGAAATAAAAATCGTACTTTCCCACCTAACTCTTCAGCGATTTGGGACAGTACCATTGCCGTTCCTAAGCCCACGGTGGTATGGACATCGTGACCGCAGGCGTGCATAATACCATCTGCACGAGAAGCATATTCTAAATTAGTGCCCTCTTGAATTGGCAAGGCATCCATATCGGTGCGAATTGCCAATAAATGGTCATTTTCGCTAATGCCTTGCAGTTCTCCAATAACGCCCGTTTTGCCAACTCCTTCTTGTACGTGCAGACCACTGGAAGACAAAACACCAGCCACAAAAGCTGCTGTTTGGTACTCTTGGCCGCTCAGTTCTGGGTGAGAGTGAATGTGGCGGCGAATTTCAATTAGGCGGGGCGCTAGTTTTGTTGCTAAGTCTTTAATATGGGTAAGCATGGATTCAATTAATCTATAGGCTTTTTTCCCATGATAAAGAACTGTTAACAAACAAAATGCTTTTGCTATACAAGGATAAGTCAAGCAAGAAGACGAGCAGAGAGGAATGAGGGAGATGAGGGAGAAATAATCAATGCTCCCTTCCCTACTCCCCATTCCCTACTCCCCAGTTTATTTTGAATAACAGGTTGTGCCTAAGGTATTTTCGGGTTTGAACTCGTTACATGCTCTAATATTCTGACGTTCTAACGACCAGCCATAAGGTTTGTCGGAGGTAACGACACCATTAGCCAAAGTTGTTAGTCGGAAGTTAGCCCCCCGAAAATTGGTAAACTCCAATTTGGCATTTTTTAAGTTTGCTGCTTCCAAATTAGCGCTGATGAAACCGGCATTAGACAAATCGGCATTTTCCAGAGATGCTGATTTTAAATTTGCACCTGTTAAGGAAGCACCATTGAGATTGACCGAATTCAAAACCGCAGCTTCTAAATTTGCGCCAGTAAGATCGGCATTCGTGAGATCAGCTTGAGATAATGTAGCACCACTCAAGTCAGCCCCTCGCAAATTTGCTCCACTTAGATTCAGTTTAGTAAGGTCAGCACCACTCAAATTACATCTAGGACAGGTACTTGTTGCCTTCAGCTGATCTAAATCTAGCTGATTTGATGCAAGGGCTTGCTCTGCAAATCCAAAACAAGCTAACAGAGCAACGATAGCAACAATTTTGAGTTTCATATTTTTTACAGATATCCACAAAAATGACAAGTGACACATATTACGTATTGCCATAGTTACATATCTTTTTACAGATATCCACAAAAACGGCAAGTGACGCATATTGCGTACTGTCATACTTACATATACTGCCTCCCCAAAGAACAACAGGGATGAAGCATTGATTAAGAAGGTGTAAAAATACTATAAATTCTAATGGTAAGACTACTCAAACTAAAATATAGGCTATAGAATCAAGTCGTAAGGAACTATACCGAATCTCTTATAGACTACCACATATGTGATCCCCCTAGCTCGATGAAAAACACGACTAGGGGGATCTTGTTTTTGAGCATTGGATTAACAGCAAAGGCAGAGGACAGAAAGAATTTTTGATATAGTCACCGGAATGAATCCGCAGCGAAACCTGACTTTTCACGGTGTCTGGAAAACCTCACTTCTATTTCTGTCTTCCTTTAAGGAGAGAGACTTTGAATTTTCTCCCTTAGAGCATCGGGAAGGGCGTTATACCAATTCGCAATTCGCAATTCGCAATTCGCAATTAAGAAACCTAGATGCAACAAGACTTTCCTGATTTACATCTGTTGCTTCATTTTGGAGAATTGGTATTACTGTCTCTCTACGCCCGTTTAAGGTCGTGGTAATGCCTTATCTCGACCATTTTTATATCCTTAGCCGCATTTTTATGTCTCTATCCTGCTCAATACCACAGTTCATGCAAAGTATTGAACAAGCAGACTTGATTTATGGGTTCCATCTATTAATTGTCTAGAATGCTCAAGCAAGCTTTTCTAATTTAGCCTCACACATTTAGTTTGTCCATTTTACTACGTCTTGCTCCAAAACTTGTACAAAACCGATCGCAATTTGAATTAAAGGCCAGCCTATTAAACAGATAAATGCTGCTCGTCGAGTCGTAATATCTAATCCTTGGCGTACTGCGACAATTACCGCCAACAAACTCCACACCGCTAAAATTAACTCAATTGGTCGTCCTAATAAGGGAATGAGAGTTAAAAAATTTAGTACTTGTGGTGCATAGGCAAAGCCTATTGGAATAAGTAAGTCATTGTAAGTAGGATCTATGGGTTTGAGCCATTGCCCAATTTTCCAAATTGTGTATGTCCAAAAATAGTATCCTATGATAATAGCGATCGCATTAATTAAAAGACTTATCAAAAATACAAAAACCGTAGCTCGATTTATTAATAATATTACACCACTCCCTATGGTATGAGAAACAGCACCCAAAATTACAATACTTAGGGCTAATTTACGATTTTTCTGTGTATTGCGGGCATTTTCATAGAAGTTGCCATTCAAAGCTAGAGCATACCAAAGTGTTTGACACAAATTTGATTTTGATTTGATATTATTAGTGTTCATTTGTTCTAAATAATGAAAGATGAAAAATTATACAAAACAAAATTTTATAAAACAAGCAATCAAAAATCGAAATCTAAATATTAACATTACTTAACCTACAACCTCTATAAAACAATAATATCAAATGCGTAAGATTGGCGGACAATTACTACTATGCTTGCAAAGTGGAACATTAAAACTGTTAGTTTTAGCAGGATTAATACTTCTTGCTTGGGGAACTATTGCCCCTGTTGGGACTTTGGTATGGTGGTTGAGTCAAAGTTCTGAAAACTTGGGTATTAAGAAAAGTTTAATAAGAAAGTCGCCCAGAGATAACCTTTCATCTAAACTTGAAAAATCGCAAAATCAAAATATTGATTGCTATATAGTTTTTTTACCAGGAGTGGGAGATTTCTCTGCCAATCAATTAACTCAAGGTGAAGAATTTTTTCTAAATGAATTAGAGCGAATTCATCCTAATTGTGTAACAGTGCGGGATGTTTTTCCTTACTCCGCGGCCAACGAAAGTTTAGGAGGGCGACGGTTGTTAGCACCTCTGTGGAGTGCAGCCGAAAAAGCAGATGGTTGGTTCTCTAATACAGATATTTTAATTAAAATTCGTAATCTCTGGCGGTTTGCTATTTCTGCCGATGACCGTTATGGACATATTTATAACTTGGGAATTGCGAATGCGATCGTTAATCGTATGAATGCTGTATATCCTTTACCCAAATATCCAAAACAAAGACTCAAACTGATTTTAATTGGAACCAGTGGTGGAGTGCAAGTTGCTCTTGGTGCGGTTAATTATCTCGATCAGTGGCTAAATGCTGAATTAATTGTTGTCTCAATAGGTGGTGATTTTGATGGTGAAAACGGCTTTGATGCAGTTGAGCATGTATACCAACTTGTAGGTCGCCGAGATTGGATTGAAGATATTAGCCAGATTGTATTTGCTTCACGCTGGCCAATCACAGTAGGTTCACCTTTCAATAAAGCTCGTCGTCAAGAACGTTATACAGTTGTGAAAACAGGCCCTCATGCTCATAGCGGTTCTCAAGGCTATTTTGGTACAACAACAATCGGACAAAGCCAAACAACTTATGTAGAATTAACACTCAAAAAAGTTAATCAACTACCAATTTGGTCTAATCAAAAGCAACGGTAACAGTCTTGATGGTACAAGATACAGCCTGTTACTCTTATATATTTAGGAATCGTATTTGATTTTTGAAATTATCTCCGTGGGCGAGGAGTGGGGAGTAGGGAGTAGGGAATAGGGAATTAGACTTTTAATTTGTACCGAGCTTTTTCAGAAATCAAACATTAGTCCTATAGCAATCATAAATAAGTCATGAAATTTACCGATTCCTCTCTCTGCGTTCTTTGCACCTCTGCGATTAATTTATTATTACAAACGGTTTAGGATTGCTATAGCAGTCCTAAATTATTTATGAACTTTTATGTTTCCCTTCTTGACGCTCTTTGCGATTTCTCTGTGAGATGCTGTGCGTTAATGGAAGCCGACGCACCAGAAGGCGATAGCCTGCCTGCGGTAAGCCGCTATGCGTTTACGATAATTTTTAGAAATCAAATATGATTTCTATAGTAAAAATAGCCATCTTGGTAAAAAAGTATCAGATTGTACAAAAAATTATTAACTTACTTGAAAAAGTTTAGACAAAATGCCAACATTCCAGAAATTTGATTGCTATATTAGATTAAATAACTATTATGGCAAGGATTAAAAAGCTGTGAGGGATGATTTGCAGGGTTTGGAAATTAGTCAGCATGAACTACAAAAGCTGACTAATTTACCTGTTAACGATCAACTTTTAATCATTACAAAACCTCTGAAACAATTAGTAAAAACATACATTCAAAAAATTCAAAGCTCGGAAGGAGCAACTGTAATTTTTATTGGGTTTGCTACATTTGTTTTTGCTTATCTTTTATTTGATATTTTTATAAAAGTATTTGTAGCATGGATAACAATTCCATCTTGGATATTATTAATTATCTTAGGTCTTTGGATTGGCGGTTTTACCCAAAGCATATTATATTTAATTTGGAAAAGTAAAAATAAAATTGTCAAATTTAACATGACAAATTCTTTGCAAATTTTGTTAAATGATGTTGAAAGATATAACACTGTTATTAGAGCAATAGATATCAATGATCAAATAGAAGAAGCTGGTAATCCAGAAGTGCTTATAAAGGAAAGAGAGAGCGTTATTGAAGCGCTAAAACTCACTAAATCAGATTTAGTTCGTGCTTTGAAGACAGAAAAAATTTTGAGAGAAAATAAAAGTTTTATCCTTAGTAATACAGAGCTATTCGTCAACAATTTAGCAACTTTAACAGCCATGCAAGTAAACGAACAGGCTACTGAACATGGAAGATTACTCAATGAAGCCTTACAGATTGCATTAGATGTACAACACGAAATGAAAAGATTACAGACTCAACGCTAAGATAATTTGTAATTCGTAATGGCCTTTATAGACAGAGGAACACGGTGAAGTTCTTGTTGGGGGAAAGATATTTAAATCAACCTGCTATAAAGGCTTCAGAGCAAATAAATTTATTTATGCCTAAAAGCAAAAATATTGATTTCGAGATGTGTAATACAAGAAATAATCTGACTTTTCACAGGATCTGGAAAACTTCACTTCTATTCCTTTATTCTGCAAAGAGAGAGGCTTTGAATTCTCCCCCTTCCCTGGTAAGCCTCGGATCTTTCTTAACATTTGCGAAAGTCTTGACTTCAAGCCTACTCACTACACTCAGTGGCTTTTTGGATAATCTTTCCCACAGTTGCGATCGCCGGTCTAACATAAAGAATATCAAGTAAGCGATCGCTTATCCGCATGGACTGGAAAGAAGTCAGAGGCAACTGGGTAATCATTCCCCGAAATCCTATAGGTATCATCCATTTTTTAGGAGGTGCATTTGTCGCCACTGCACCCCACATCACTTATCGCTGGTTACTCGAACAATTGGCAAGTAAAGGTTATGTTGTAATTGCTACACCTTTCGTCAATACTTTGGATCATACTGCGATCGCAAAATCTGTGCTGCTAAACTTTGACCGCACCCTCGAACGCTTACACGATTCTGGGGCATTACGCAAGCTTTACTACCCCATCTATGGCATGGGGCACAGTATGGGCTGTAAACTTCACTTGCTGATTGGTAGTCTCTTTAAAGTAGAACGCGCAGGCAATATTTTAATATCCTTCAACAACTACGCCGCTAAAGAAGCTATCCCCTTAGTAGAACAGTTCAATTCTACTTTTGCGATTGAGTTTACACCCTCACCATTGGAAACTAACCAGCTTGTCCAAGAGCGTTATGACATTAGGCGCAATTTATTAATAAAATTTAGCAATGACACAATTGATCAATCCGCGGCTTTAACCAAAATCTTACAAGAACGCTTTGATCAAATGGTGACAATACAAACGTTACCAGGAACTCATACAACACCTCTAGGTCAAGACATTAAATGGCAAACTGGAACATCTTTTACCCCCTTTGATGCCTTAGGGCAATGGTTCAAACAAGAAGCATACCGCGACTTAAACCAGCTAAAAAATACTATCCTCTTGTGGGTGAACCCTCTTGCACCCCCATAATGTTTTATGACTATTGAAAAATCATGAATCCGACAGAAAAATAGAAAAAAGTTAGTAGTATTAACATACATATACTACTAACTCTTTAACCGATAAACTATTTTTATTTTCTATTTTTAGAGCAATAGTAATAATTTATTAATTAGATGTCTAATAAAATCTTTTATGTTTCAAATATTAATAATTGATGATGATTATTCAATAAGAATACTTCTGAAAAGGATGCTGGAAAAGCAGGGTTATCAGATAGTTACTGCTAGTAGCGGTGAAGAAGGAATAGAAAAGGCCTTGGTTTATCATCCAGCACTAATCATTTGTGATTGGATTATGCCGGGGTTAACTGGTCTGGAAGTCTGCCAGCACATTAAGAAAGATCCTAAATTTTTCACTACATTTTTTATTTTATTAACATCTTTAGATTCGGTTGCCGATTGCGTCAAAGGTCTAGATGCTGGCGCTGATGATTTTATTTCTAAACCTATCGAGCATAATGAATTACAAGCACGGGTAAGAGCGGGATTACGTCTGCATCAGTTGAGTAGAGATTTGCAGGCTCAAAAGTTGCTTTTAGAATCAGAAATGTCAGAAGCCGCAGAATATGTGCGATCGCTACTGCCTTTTCCCATGACTGAACCCTTCAATATAAATTTTCGATTCATTCCTTCGCGCCAACTTGGCGGTGACTGTTTCGATTACTATTGGCTCGATGATGATTATTTGGCAATTTACTTACTTGATACTGCCGGACATGGACTCAAAGCTACTCTTCCCTCTGTTTCAGTGCTGAATCTGCTGCGTTCCCGTGCGCTCAAAAGCCTAAATTATTATCAGCCTAGTGATGTGTTGAAGGCTTTGAACGATACCTTTCAGATGAATTATCAAAATGACAAATACTTTACAATTTGGTATGGAGTTTACAACCGAACCAACGGTCAGTTAATTTATGCTAGTGCAGGTCATCCACCAGCTATTTTAGTAAGTGGCACATCTCCAAGAAAGTCTGAAGTTCAACTCTTGAAAACCCCTGGTATGCCCGTTGGAATGTTTCCAGAAGCAAAATATATTGATGGATTTTGTAATATTGAAAAATTCAGTACTCTTTACATTTTTAGTGATGGTGCTTATGAAATCACTAAACCAGATGGCACACTTTGGAGTTTGGATGCTTTTATTCAGCTACTAGTTAGCTTACAAAATCCGGTTGATTGCCAACTCGACCACGTACTGAGTTATTTAATCGCTCTGAACTCCAAAGATGCTTTTGATGATGATTTATCTATTTTGCAAATTAAGTTTGATTAATTAAGTTTTTGGAACTAAAACCTGATTAAATGCGTCTTGACTAGGAAATATTTCAAATACTTTATCCATATTAGTCAATTCAAATAAAATCCTAACTTGCTCATTAACTGAGCATAGAACAAGCTTACTATCTGCTGCCCGCAAGCTTTTAAAAGCTAATACTAAAGCTCCTAAACCAGAACTATCCATAAATGTTACATCTTGAAAATCAACTAACACAATTTTTGTACCTAATTTTAAACTTTCAGTAATATTTTGTCGAAAATCTTGTGAAGTTGTGGCGTTTAAGTTTCCAGCGAGTTTAATGATTTTCACTTGTTCTATCATAATTATGTCATGCTGATTTGTGTATATGATGCTTTGATTTTGTTATTATATACCCATCATAGAAAATTAAAAATGCTTACAAGTAAAAATCATAATTTGCTGCTGAATATTTATTGATAAGTGATACCAGAAGAATAAGTAAGGATAAACCATAAATATTTTTATCTTATTATTAATCCAGAAATAATTTTTATTTAACTAAGTACTACATGACTACTTACTAACAAATCACTAACTAAGAATAATGGATATACATATTCTATTGAGAGCTTAATATTCAACTACAAGTAAAAATTCCAGATTTTCGGATAATTTGCTAAAAATTTTTGCAAAACTGAAATTTGTTCAAGAAACATTATCAAAATAGCCTGCAAAGGTAGGCTTTGTTTATATAACCCAGACTTCTAGTCTGAGGGAATTAATGTACAACTTTGTATAATAGTAATTAGCATTTACATTTATTTATGTCCGATTACTTACATAATTGCAATAATTCCTGTCTAGATTAAGAAACTTTAGCAAAAAAAGTTGGTTTTATCCCTTTCCTAAAAAACAAGGTAGGAGGCAGAAGGCAGAAGGGAAAAGGGTTTTACTTGTTTCCTCCATTCATAACGGAAGCGAGCGCGTCCGTAAACAGCTTTTGTCACTTTCCGAGTATTCTGAATAAAAGAAAAAATAAAAGCCTCCTGCCTCCCGCCCTCTGCTTTTTCAGATAATTAGAATTAATAATATAAAATTACTCGCATAGGTCAATTTCTTCCATTGTCTTTTGTTGTTGGAGATACGCAAGAGCTTCTAATGTATCTACTTGGGGAAATTCGGTGTAAAAATTACTTACACTCCAAAAGGGTTCTGGTGTTTGCAAGACAATGGTGCGATCGCCCCACTGTTCTAACCAGGGTAGCAATGTTTGTGGTGCTACTGGAGTACATAGCCAAACTGCTGCTGGAGAAAGCGTTTTGAGAGCAGTTGCCGCTACTGCTATTGTCATACCTGTAGCAATGCCATCATCAACTAAGATCAGCGTCGCATTCTCTACATTCACCTGCGGACAAGCAGGAATTAATAAAGCCTCAAGAGACTTAGCAAGGTTTATCGCTTTATTTAAAGCTACTTCTCGCCACCGCGCATCATTCTTAAAGCGAGATAGCTTTTGATCAGCCCAAAGAACATTTCCAAAAGTAGTCACTGCACCAATTGCTAACTCTGGGTTTTCTGGATGGCTAATCTTTTTCGCCACAACAATTGTCAACGGACAATCCAAAAGACGTGCTATTGGTGCTGCTACTGGTATACCCCCTCTTGGCAAAGCATAAACAATTGGTATAGGCTTTACCCCAGAATCAATAGTTTGCTGAGTCAAAACATCATGAATAACTCGCGCCAATTCCTCACCCGCATGGGTGCGATCGGCAAAAAGCGGGGTATGTAACATGGTTTCCCCCAGCATATCAGGACGGTACTGCTTTTATGATGACTGAATTTTGTCTCAAATTAACTGATACAATAAGATTTGTATAAATAACTAAGTATTCAGCCAAAGTCTATTGATTCTGATAAATCTCCAACTAGAGCAGTATTTAACTCAGATAAGACAGATGGTGCTGATGTCAAAATCCTAATTTTCATGAGCAGCGAAACCCAACTCAGCCTCTTCGACGACTCAACCCTTAACCAACGAGAACTGATTCCTACAGACGCTAAAATTGCGATCGCTCCCGGAACTTATCCTGACATGACGGAGTTGGCACAGCATTGCAATAGCTGCCACCGTTGTCCATTGGGAGACACTCGGACTCATGCTGTCGTCGGACGCGGTAATCTCAAAGCACCAATTATGGTTATAGGGGAAGCACCTGGTCAAAATGAAGATGAAACCGGTTTACCATTTGTAGGTAGATCGGGACAGTTGCTAGAGAAAATTCTCGCATCTGTGCATCTGACTACTGAACAAGATGTATATATAGCTAATATCAACAAATGTCGCCCACCAGATAATAGAGTTCCTACACCAACAGAAGTGGCAGCTTGTTTACCCTATTTACTAGAACAAATTCGTTTAGTTGACCCCAAAATAATCCTGTTAACAGGTGCAACTGCTGTCAAAGGCATCACAGGCGATAAGCGGGGAATTACAAAAATTCGCGGACAGTGGCTGGAGTGGGAAGGACGTTTATGTATGCCAATTTTTCATCCTTCCTACTTGCTGCGTAACCCTTCTAAAGAAAGAGGTGGGCCTAAATGGTTGATGTGGCAGGATATCCAGGCAGTGCGTGCCAAGTTAGATGAAATTCAAAATAATAGCTAAATTCGTAAATTCTTAAAAATTATATTGTATTTCACTAATTGCGATCGCCTGTTTTAATTGAAGTGGCAGTGAGCGCATTTCTAGAGTTTCGCTCCAATTAAGCAATATTCTCTTTCGATTGCTTTTAACAGCCAACAACGGAAGGATTTGCATCTTCAACTATTCTTGAAATTTCACTCCTAAGTCAACATTTAGAACTGCTTCAATCTTATGGATGATTCCTTCTGTTGCAGGCGCTCTCAAGTTTTCAGCCTCTAATTGATACCAATAGGCGCGACTAATGCCAGCCTCTCGGCAAATTTGTGAGAGAGATCGTTCATCTCTCTCTCTTGCCTGTTTTATCCGCTTTCCAATATCTGGGAAGTCCTGCACCACTTCCACTACTCGCTTAACTTGCACTACTGTCATGGACTTAACTTCAAATCATGATTTTAGTGTAAGTTGTCTCCAGATAATTGACAATTGTCTACAGACTGTGGACAATAATAGTTGTAAATTTAGGATTGCGACAAAATATGATAAAAACCTGTAAGGTAATCTTCAGAGTTTTGATCTACTTCTATCCCAGCAATTACTCTAAATAGCTTGTTAATAGTTTCGAGAATTTCAACCCATAATAAGGTTTTATAATGTTTTGCCATGTCTAAATTCTTGTCGAACAAAGCTCTGCACGATGTTAACTCTGTTGAAACTGCCTCGCTCAAGGAACTTCAACAACAGCTGAAGCTATTTTCAGAGAAGACAGGTTTCATGTCGTCAGATGTGTTCGACTTAAGAAGTATTCGCCTACTGGTATCTCGGCTTCATGACATTTTCCGTGACAATGATAGCCAGAGCAACATCATCAGCCGCTTTGACGAAATCACGAAACTGGTCTTCGCTAAGATTGTATCTGATAAAACTTACAACAGTGGAGCATCTACACCCTTTTCCTCCTCTGATCTTCCTATAAATCCCTACGTCGTCCGAAAATACTATCAGCATCTTTCACACCAGCACAGCAACCTTATTCCAAAACGGTTTAGTGAGCTTGATTGCTCTGATAGTGCAATCATGAAATGTGTCTTAGCCCTTCAATCGTTCAATTTCACATCTACACAATTTGATGTGAAAGGATTAGCTTACGAAGAAATTGTTCGTAATACTTTTGACAAAGGCGATCATCAACAATTTTTCACACCGCCTCATATTGTTGATTTTATTATTTCCGCTTGTCAGCCTTATCTTAAAGGTGATATATGTGATCCAGCATCTGGGACGGGTGGATTTCTCTCTAGCATTGCAAGGCATCAAATAAATTATTCATCCCTTACAAGTATTGAGATTGACGAGCGACTCTCTTGGGTTTCGGGAATTAATATGCTTCTTCATGGAGCACAAAACATTCGTACAGTGTTTCTTCCTGCTGGGGGGACTCTTGGTAATCAAGCCAATCAATTCTTTTCATGTTTCGATGCGATAATCACTAACCCACCATTTGGTAGTGATTTTACTGAGTCTGATGTTTTAGAAACATTTGAATTAGGATTAGGCAAATCATCTCGTCGGCGTGGAATTCTCTTTATTGAACGTTGCCATGCTCTTTTACGTAAAAACGGTATACTTGCTATAATTCTTGACGAAGGTGTTTTAAATTTGTCTCACGCAACTGATGTAAGACAGTTTATTATCAAAAACTTTGATCTAAAAGCTGTTATCAGTCTGCCTGAAACTGCATTCATGCCGTATGCCACCGTGAATGCCTCCATTTTGATAATGTCTAAAAAAATATCTGCTGAGAATAGGGATCTTTCAGTATTTTTTGCTAGAGCAGATAAAGTTGGACGTAAAACAAGTGGGGATGAAGACATTCGTTACGACGAGGATGGAAAAAATTATCTTAATAGCGATCTTCCCTCTATATTAAATGCTTGGCATAAATACCTTAAAGAAGGTCGAGTTAATGAATCAGAAAACATCTATGCTGCTGATGTTTATTCTAATTTTGACAAAGGGACAAATGGATATCGAATAGATTTTCAGTATCATCACCCATCTAGAAAAAAAAGCCAACAATTAATTGCTACTTGTATTTATCCATTAAAACGTTTAGCCGATATTTGTACAGAAAGGAATGTCTCTATCTCTCCATGCAAAGAACTCTCTGGCGCAATTATTCGATATACAGGGTTGGCAAATATTGAATCAAATACTGGACAATTTGAACAAGTTCCAACTCCATCTGACTCATTGAAAAGCTCAGTCAAGATGTATCAACCTGGTGATATTGTTTTTGCAAAAATGCGTCCTAACCTGCGAAAGGTTGCATTAATGAACTTTGTAGAACCAGGTTTTGTCTCGTCGGAATGCTCAGTTTTTGCTGTCAAGAAAGCATCTAATGGCACATATCTAATTGACCCTATTATACTAAGCGTTTTACTTAGGTCAGACTTTGTTTATGGGCAAATTATGCATTTGGTAGCAGGTATTGGCCGTCCAAGAATTAACTCAAAAGAATTGTTGCAAGTAATGATTCCGCTTCCACCTAAAGATGTTCAAGAGGAAATTCGCCGTCAGTATTTGAGTCAGCACCAAAAAGTAGAGAACCTCAAATCGGATATTGGAAGCTTTTTAGACCGCTCTCAATTAATCCTCACATCGTCAGTACAAGAACTGGTTTGTTCTTTTATTGGAAGCCCAAAGACAACATCTTTTATGTCCATTGAAAATAAAGAAATGGCACTTACTGCTGAAAGCCTGAGAACCTTTCTAAGGGGGGAGTCCAACTCTTTAGATACATTGTCTTGGTTAACTGACTTCTTCCTGCCAGAAGTTCTTAAAAGGCTGAATGAAACTGATGTTAGGCGTAGGCTTGGGATATATGCTGGCGAGAAAATTCCAGAAAATGAGAGAAACCTTACTGATGTACGCAATCGCGTGAGTCTAATCATCGAATATGAATTAGCGCGTTTGGCAACTCGCATTCTTGAAGATCACCAGATTGAAGATATTTTTTGGAGTTACGTTGTTGCTAACCGTTTCCCTGATTTAGAAGTTCGTACATCTTCAGGCTCTCGCGGTCTTCGGGTTGAGGTTAAATGCCTTCAAACCATTGCTGAAGAAAAGTCTGCTAACTTTGATACTTTAAGAAAAGACATTCATCCTCTAACCGACTTTGTGATTGTTTTTGCTTGGGACTGGAGGTATGACCCTGAAGATGTCACCTGGGATCGAGCGCCCTTCATTCATCATGCGTATGCTTTCCATGCATCTTCACTTGCTTTACTGCGCGACTGGTACTGGCTCAATTGTCCCCCTAATGATTTGGGTAATGGATTGCAAGGCTTTGACCTTAGATATGCTGTCAATTGCAAAAACAGCACATACAACGAGGAGGAGGGCAATTATGGTAAGCTTCTACGGATATGGCAAGAGGGCTTTAAATATGAACCACCTGAGTCGGATCTAGTTCACCGCACTATTGCAGACTATCTTGCCTTTAAAAATGGAGTGATTAAAGCAGGTTTAGATACTTTGGCTCATTTATTTTTACCTGGGCTTTCTGGATCTACTGAGGTTGTTGCCGTCCTTTACGAGAATCAGCGAGTTGGTTGGCAGTCAGGTGAGGTTTGCTTCTTATTAAGCTCTGCTGTTTCAACACAGAAAAAACAAGATTTAGTTCTCAGCCAGCTAACAGTCAGCAAAGTTTACTTACTTACAGATAAATATGCTTGGAGAGAATTTGAGTATAAAAAAGGAAAATTGACATTGAAGCGAACAGGAAAAAAACCAAAGCGGCTTATTTAACCGAATCAAACTCCGTAGGATCTGACTCAGTAGAGTCAAGTTCAGATGATTCAGGTTCAGCTGGGTCAAGCCGGAAATTAACAACTGATTGACAGAATTGAAATACCCACTCGTTGAACTCCAAGCCTGAACAATGATTTATGAAGAGGGTTATCTGTTCTACACGTAATGTAGCAACTAACGTTTTCTCAAAGTTGTATAACTCGCATTTGTTTAAATCGCTGTCTGTTGGTAGGACATGAAAGAAGTACCCGCCTCGATTAGTGTGTCCCTGTGTACTACGAAGGCAGATACTAGCTCCCCTCTGCCGCTCCCTCAAAATGTTTGAAACTTGGTCTACAGAAACTGGAGTATCCGTATCCATGCTGACTAAAGGAGGAAAGGGAATATCTTCAAACTTTTTCTTTGGCATCTAAATTATTTGTCTAATTAGGTCTGTCTAAATAAGTGGATATTCTCTTAAAAGAGATAACCTGAAAATTTTGCGCTCTGCTAGGATTTAAATTACTTACCAGCCTTTTTAATACCTTGCCATCTTTCTCGCAATCGCTTCAAATTATGACTATGACCACCATAACGCCAACTAACATAGGCTTGGCTAATCTCATTTATTACCTCAGCAGTTGCTGGAGCATGATGCTGGTATGATCCTTTGGCATACTCTAAAGGTGTTTGTGCTGGATGCTTACCTAAACCTTTTTGGGTTGTCCATTGCAACATTTGTTGATAAAGGCTCTCCATTGCTGGCAATTTCTTTAACCATCGACGATTACGCCACTCTCGCCACTGACCCCAACCCAGCCAACCAAAGAAAGCTGCTGTAGTTGCCAAGATTAAGCCAGTTAATACACCAAACCAACCTTGAGAGAATAAAGCTAAAAACCAAGCGATCGCTCTAATCACCCACTTAAATATTGTCTCAAATACATTATTCAACAAACCTGTTACTGGAGAAGGCAGCCATCCAGCAACCCAATGCCACAATTGACGCAAGACACTAAAAGTCTGAGTATCTTCCACTGATGGAGGTATAAGGGGATGATTGGGAATCGGGTCAAAGGCAAACCACCCATATTTAGGAAAATATACTTCCGTCATCGCATAAGCATCAGTATTACGGACAACATATAGTCCTGTAAATGGATTAAATTCTCCTGCACTAAACCCTGCTACCAACCGGGCTGGGATACCAATGGAACGCAACATTACCGTCAGAACTGTTGAGAAGTGGTCTGGATAACCGCCTTTATATTTGAATAAAAAAGCTTCTACTAAGTCATCTTTTTCTCCCAAATAAGGTAAATCTAAGGGATTTTGGGGAAGAGAGTAACGTTGTTTTAAATATTGAGCTAAGTAAAGAGCTTTTTCATAGGCTGAATCTAGACTTTTAATAGACTTTGCAACTCGTTCTTGATTGTAGTTAGCAAGAATTTCTTCGGTACGTTGCCGGACTTTTTCGGTAATTTCGGGAGGAATTTGCAGATAATGCTGTTGAATATCTTGTGGATATTTAGTAGAAGCTTCACCTAATTGAGTACGATCGCGGTATGGTACTTCAGAAACTACTGTGTAAGTGAGTCCTTCTGATAATTCTACAGGCGATCGCAATCCGTCTTCCTTATCAACAGCGATCATTGGTGTGGGAAAGTAAATCTCTTTGGGATAAGCCATCGCCGGAATTAGGTTAGGCAAATCCGCAACCACTGTATAAGTTTGTACTATCTCTTGGGTTTTACCAGTAATCAAAGGTCGATTCAGGAAGATTTGGTAAGACCAAGGCGATCGCTTGATAGTTGTAACATCTTCATTACGGGAAACTTCCCAGCCCTTACCCGTATAACGGTCAAATCCTAGAACTCGCCAAAAACCCTCAGCTTGCGATCGCACCCGCATCACAATTTTCGGTTTCATCTCGCCCCGCAGGTTTTGGTTAATTTGGCTATTAAAACCGTAATAAAAGTTATTATCTACTTTACCTGGTTGACCATTTTGATTTTGTCCCGTACCACTGCCTTGATTATCACCTTTACCTTCGCGGACATAACCGGGATTAATAATACTGCGTCCCGTGAAATTACCTTTTATTGGAATCGCAGAACTTACAGGAAAGTTCCGTAACTGATAGCCAGGAAATCTGGGTAAAACAGCAAAAATTGCCAGTCCCAGACCGACAATTAGGAAGAAATTCAGAATTAAAAATTTAAAATTAAGAGTTGAAGAATTCTTCTGATTGAATTTTTCATTTTGAGTTTTTAATGGCTGTAAACCCAAGCGTGAGCGATAATCTAATACTAAAGTTGGGAGAGCGATCGCTAAAAATAACAGCAACACAGGTGCAAATGCTAAAGTCTGACTTAACGTTGCCGCCACACCCAATAAAATCAGTCCTATAACAATCGAATAGCCCAAATTTTTCCGGCGGGGTGTATCAAAGCTATGTAACACCTGGAGTTGAATTAATAACTCTGCCAAACCCAACCGTGTATCATTCAACTCTCCCACTAATCGCCCAAAGAAAGCACCCAATGCCACTAACATTCCGATGGCGATACAAAACTTAACTG
Source organism: Nostoc sp. ChiVER01 (assembly GCF_034531155.1). Taxonomy (NCBI): domain Bacteria; kingdom Bacillati; phylum Cyanobacteriota; class Cyanophyceae; order Nostocales; family Nostocaceae; genus Nostoc; species Nostoc sp. ChiVER01. The sequence continues at coordinate 376,835 of NZ_JAVRBS010000003.1, forward strand.
CAACATTGCGATCGCGGCGACGATAGTAACTCCAAATCGCACCCAATACGCTCAGAGGTAACGCCCAAAAGCTAAATGAAGTTTCGGCAGCGATATCCGTCGCCACAATTCCCAAAACAACCAATGCTAGCACCAGCACCCGCAAGGAAATTGAATCTTCTACTTCTATTAAAGGCGATCGCTGCGGATTTTGCTGCCATAAATTACCTACAGAGACACGCCAAAATCGATTCATCCTGGATAAGTTAAGCATTTCGAGTCTAAGTGAAAATTCCACGGAAACAATGCTGAGGACGAAACTGTTCCCCCTAATTTAAAGTATTCCCGTTAGAAGAAGCTTTATTATCCTGTTTTGATGTATCTGTTAAGGTTTAGTGCCTATTTTACAAATTAAATTCCTCACAGGAGTTTTAAATGTTAAAAGTTTGACTTTATAACATTTCCTAACTACATAAGATCCCATCATAGCCCCCTCTCGAAGAGTGGGGAGGGGGTTGGGGGTGGGGTTCTTCGATTTTAAAGTAATCAAGCGAACATGATATGACGTTACCACGAACTGTAACGCCAAGCGCGAACATAACTCAATACAGTTCAGTTAAGCATTTCTTTCTTCTCTCTGCGTCCTTGGCGTCCTTGGCGGTAGCCTGCGGCAAGCCGTTCGCGTAGCGTCTCGTAGAGAAGCGTCTACGTTAAAAAAATTGAGTTTGACAAAGAGTTTTAGCCTTAACTGAACCGTATTGGAACATAACTTTGTATAAAAAAACAATCCAATCGAATAAATTCGTTATGAAAAATTGGTGGCTTGGTAAAATAAAGGCGAAATCAGCACAACAAAACTGACTCGTTTCCCAGGCTTTGCTAGTAACCTAGTAGATTGACCATTACCCACAAAAATCAATTATGGAATGGAGGGTAAGTTTACACCCACTGCTTACCTGTAACCACGCTTTAAGTATAAGTAAGCACCCTGTTGCTAGTAGTATCTAAAGACAAAAAAAGCCCCAAGGCAACAGCTAGGCAATAGTTACCTTAAGATATTCGACATTACGTGCTAGCGGTGGTAATTAAGGTTACACAGTGAGATTGATCACAAACAAAAGCGACTGTTCGTCTACTTCTGGAAACTCAACTTCCAGAGTATAAGTTGGGTTAAGTTGCTCACAGCCTAACTCTACACTTAAGTATCCGGGAGTTGAAGATGTTGCCATTGCTAAAGTTCCATTTGTGCGAAGTGTCAAAGTTCCTTTAACAGGTAACTCAGCCTCAACAAGTAACTTCGTAATACCTACAGACTGATACTCTACTTTGATATTCAAATTACCGACAGTGGTTAGCCATTGTCTTTCCACCACTGGACTAGCTGCTGAAAGTGGTAGAGTCAGATTTTCCAGCAGTTGTTTAGCTGCCAGCAACGACAAAGCCATTTGTTGACGCGGTTGTAAATCTGAATAATCGCTCTGAATATTGGGCATATCCAAAGTATTTACAGACCGATAGGTGCTTCTTAGCACCAATCCCGCAATATCATTTAGTGCTTGAGACTCGTTGGGAAAAAAGTTCTCCACCACTTGAACTAATTTTGCTCCCAGAGGCACCGAAGATGTCACCATTGATTGACATTTTTCTAGCAATTGCTGAAAAACTCTCTCAGGCAAAGGACGTGGCAGATTCAGCTTCGACTGTTGTACCATCCACCCCCAGCTAGGAACGAGCGTCATTGAAGGCTCATCTACACAATCGGGATAGTCGATTAATTGTGTTTCCCAAGGAAATAAAGGTGGGTGTTCTTGGGCTTGGATTTGTAAGCGATGCTTAAGGACAGCTTGGAAACGATCTAGCACAGTAGGAATTTCTCCTAATTGAAAGGTCTGGGGCGTTCCTCCCAATTTTGGCTCACTGCTTTTTGAAACAGTTGCTTCATTGTGGAGGTTTTTTACCCCGTCATTTTCCTGACATTCTACAGATTGGTTGTTATTTTTGACATCATCTGTCAATAACCAACCGAGACACTGAGATTGTAAGGATTCTGAGTCACTATTCATGAGTAGATGCACCTGATCCGGACACTAATGAGTTACGAATTTCCCAAGCTTGCTCAAGAATCTTAAACCATCGTTTTTGAAGTTGTGCCATTGACAGCCCTAAAGTTTTTGCGATTTTTTCATCGGCTTGTCCTTGCTGCTTCAACTCTAGTAAAGATCGTTGCTTACTGTCCAGTTGTGCTGTGTATACTTGCCATTGCTGGGGAGTTAAGCCCAAATTGGTATGTAAAGAAGCTTCCAGCCACTCGTGAACTAATTCCCAACGATGTAACAAGGCAAACCGAATCAAATGGTACTTGAAGCGCTGTTGTAAGTAATCTCTCTGACGAGGGGTTAAACCTAAAATTGACTCAATTTCCTGTGCTGATAAATCCTGGAGGCGGAGAGAAAAGTAATCAGCACAGTCAGATTGTTGCCGTTCTTCGAGATAATTCATTAATTCTGTAACTACAACGGAACGCAAGGTATCTTCTTCAGGTTCGGGTTCGGCTTGCGTTGCCATTGTGGAGCGTAATTGATGCACTGCTGGTTCTTCCCAACAACCATCGCCTTCATTATTGCTGCCTTCTGCGGCTTGTTCTATATCTACGCTGGTTTCTGGGGGCTGTTGTTGAGAAAAAGTTTGCGCCCGCAAGATAATTAGCTGCTGCTGACGGCCTGGTAAGGGAATGCGTCGTTTGCCGTAGCGCTCGGTAAATGCCATGTATTCGGACAATTCTAGAAGCGTCTGAGGGCGATAAGTAGCACCAAGTTGATTTTCTCGCCGGAAAGCGTTCAATGCCTCCAGATAAAAACTCTGTAAAAAATCTTCAATTATAGTCAGTCGCCCTTGATAACTCAATTGCTTCTGAGGCGGATTAATGTATCGATAAATAATGGCACTCAAAGTACTGTGTAATTCTACCCTACCCCGGTTTGAACCCAACTGATAGTACCTGAGACACTGTTGTAGCCGATGCCGAGCTAGGGTCATCGCCGAGCTTTCTACAGATCCAGAAGCTTGGATACGTTTGCTTTCCTGGCAAATCCGATAGACTTCGGTGGTAATACGTCTTGCTACATCGTGGCAATTCTGTTCCGAAGCTTTGGTTGATTGTTGAAACTCCCTGGACAGGAGTTGAAAGATCACCTCCACGCCTTTAGAATTTTCTCCCAGAATATTTGCAGATGGAATAGTTGCGGTTGCGGCTGAATTCATAGTCTCGGTTTTCAAAAGACCCTAAGTATTTAAATACAACCTGTACGACTGTGGGTGTTGGCTTTTTCGGTTTTACGTATAAGCTAAACGCAGACCAATCCTATATTGAGAATGTGGCTGATTTTATTATTCCCAACTTGGATGGGATTGTTCACATTTTGATAGATGTTATTGCCATTACCCAAAAGCCGTATACAAGTCATTATGGATTTAGAAGCACAAATTCAATTGCTGATTGACAATGCACCCCGCGATGGTATGACACCAAATTTGATTGCAGCAATTGCTCCTGCCCTTAGAGCGATCGCTCAAAAATTACGTCACTCCCAGTACTATATTCTCCAAAATTCAGAATCAAGCTGGGTTTTAACTACATTGAGCAATCTTACTAATCCAGGACTGGAAAAGCGCGTTGTTTACGCTTTCCCTACCATACAGGATGTCTCTCTAATTTCCCCTGCTGGGCTTGACCCTCAAATGCTAGCTAAAATTATCCCTGTCACCCATATTTTGTTCCAATTGGTGGCATTGGAACCCGTAGATAGTATCGTTTTTTTGGAGACGCCGGGTAAGACCACTCATACCGTTGAAATTCGACGAACTGAACTAGAAAAACTCATGCAGAAACACTTACGACAACAGCGATCGCCTAAACAGATACCCCCTGATATTGCATAGAAAAAACTTGGATGTGGGATTTTTTAGATACAATCCCACATCCAAAATTTTAAATCTCAAATTTGTTTGAAAAAGTTTTTGATGAAAATAAATTAATGCCAGTTACTAACCTTTTAGTTCTTTAAAGAACCAAGCGATCGGCTTAATTTTTCGCCTAATCTAAAATTGCTTAACAAACAGTTATCAGTGAACATTTTTCAAAATTTAGCTAACCATTGAGCAAAATTTCTCCACCTAAGAACAGGTGGAAGATTTTACTTGGGGTCTAAAGTCCCCTAAAGTACCTGTTAACTGGTAAATGATTTAATAAAGGCGGCTCAGTGTGAACTCAGCTATATTAATCAATGCCTGATGGGATTCTGAAGGTGGGAGAACTGCAAGATGTTCAATTGCTAGCTTCGCATGGTGAGCAGCTAACTCTCGCGCCTGCTGTATGCCTTGACTATCTTGAATTAGTGCTAGGGCTTGCTCTAAATCTCCCTCTTGAGCAAACTCTCGCTCAATTAGCACTTCCAAGGATGGTTTTTGGGCTAAAGCAAATAAAACAGGTGCAGTCAGATTACCACTTTTCAGATCCGACCCTACTGGTTTACCCAAGGTATCTGTTGTACTGGTGAAATCTAGAATGTCGTCAACGATTTGAAATGCTATACCAAAATGACGACCGTAGCTATATAGATGCTCAACAGTTTCTCGCGAAACTTCACTGAGTAACCCAGCAGCTTTAGAACTGTTGGCGATTAATGAAGCTGTTTTGTAATAACTCTTCTGAAGGTAAGTTTCAATAGAGATACTAGCATCAAAACGATTCAATCCCTGCTGGATCTCACCAGTAGCCAAATCCATAATGACTTCTGAGAGAAGTTTTACTACCTCCAAATTGTCCAAGTTTGCTAAATACCAGGACGATTGGGCAAAAAGAAAATCTCCTGCTAATATGGCAATGCGATTACCGAACAAACTATGAACGGTAGGAACGCCTCGCCTCACATCTGATTCATCTACCACATCGTCATGTACCAAGCTAGCTGTGTGAATCATTTCTGTAATCTCAGCTAGGCGTCGATGACGCGGCGTAATGTCTTGTTCTAACATTGTTGCCCGCGATATTAGCAGGACAATTGCTGGTCTGATACGCTTTCCCCCAGCACCGAATAAATGTTCGGCTGCTGCAAACAGAATGGGGTGGCGATTTCCAACTAGCTCTTTTAGGTTATCTGCTAGTAGTCGCAGGTCTGCTTCCACAGGGGTAAACAGGGAGGTGGCTGGGGTCATGGATGGGCGGACTCTGACTTAAGTTACGAAAGTTTACATATCCTACACTCATTTTAAGATAACCCTGTGCCAGCGCAAAGTTTTCATAAGGTAATCCCATTTTCATGAGTCTATAGGTGATACTTAAGGTTAATAACGTGTTTGTCAATAAGCAATTATGCTTAATTTTTGATAACTCAGGTTTAACAATAACTTCATACACGAGTTATAAGTACATGGGAATAAATATTGGCTTAAATTATATTCAGTAGTTTCTCGGTACACCTTTCTCGCTACAATTCAAAACATAAATTAAGCAATATTGCTTATTGACAAAACGGATTTTACTTGTATTAGTCACCAACGAATCAGACTAAGTTTATTCAGGACTGAAGTGTAGCTACTCAAAAAATTTGAAATTTAGCAGTCGAATAGGCTCAAAATTTAAGGTCGTTGTGTTACGCTAAAATATAGGAATTTTAAATTTTTCAGATATTCACACCCCAAAAGTAAGTCACCTAGTAGTTGATTTTACTGACTTGGTGATGTAAGTCTAAAATAATTAGTCGTAGTTTAAAATTCAGGAAATAATTCCTTTAATTTTTCCTACGAGCCGCGAAACTCCTGGTTTGGAGCTATGCGATATCCCTATGGGAAGCCGCTACACGTCTTCAGCGCACGTTGAGCGCAAGCATTGCTCCTTTCACAGCAATGTGATCAAAAATAAAGCAGATCAAGTAGACCGCAAAGAATCATGGTTTTAGATTGTTTTTTAGCAATCTAACTGCTGTGGGATCTATGGTCTGCAAGAAGTCGTATTAGAAAATAAATTATCTGTCTATAGAGAATTTTATCTCTATAGGTAATTTTGCCATTATGAAGCTACAGCCATCAAGATGCACTTGCTTGGCTGAGGTTCTGCTAATTTTATAGAATTTTATATTTCTTTAGAAAGGTGCTAGTAGAACAATGATTTACGGAAGTATACCTATGATGATTTTTATTTTAGCGTCTGGATATTTGTTCACAGTCTACCTATTATTAGCACTGGCAAAGCGAACGGGTACAAAGACTGTTGCTAGAAGTTTTTCTTCATCTACCGAAGGAAAACACAAGCAGGAAATATCAGTAAGGGCAAAGGTGACTGAAGCAGTTAATAGTCAGTAGACATTGGGCATTGGCAAATGACCAATGACCAATGACTAAGGACAAATTAGTTTTATTAGAGTTGGGAAATAGCGGTATCAGTGAAGCAAACCTCTTCAACCATTGGGGTATAGCCTAGCCACTGTACTCCTGACTGGGAAAACTGTTTTGGACAACCACTAACAGCGAAGCGAGTTGGCAGTGGGAGGTGGGTATTTTTTAAGCCTAGTAAGTCTAACTCTTGAGCACAAGCTGCTACGACATGAACAGCTGGGTCAATCAGTTGGACATGGGAAGGGAGGAGCGATCGCAATACTGGTGTAAGGTGGGGATAATGGGTACAACCGTGAACTAAGGTGTCAATTTCCTGCTCTAGTAAAGGTTCCAGGTAAGCTCGTGCTACTTCAGCAGTGTAGGGGTCGTGAATCCGGTTTTGCTCGATGAGTGGCACAAACTCTGGACATCCAACTTGCCAGACTTGAACTTCAGGAGCAATTTCGATTATTGCATGCTTATAAGCATTACTTTTAGCTGTAGCGGGAGTGGCAATTACACCAATCCGCTTTCCTTGTTGCACCGCAGCTTTTGCACCTGGTAGGATTACTCCCAAAATCGGTATGTTGAATTCCTGACGCACGGTTTCCAGGGCTAGGGCAGAACTGGTGTTACAAGCCATAATTACCATTTTTACCTGCTGCTGTTGTAGCCAGGTAATAATTTCATGCGTGAATTGTAAAATTTCTGCTTGGGAACGAATTCCGTAAGGGAGTCGGGCTGTATCCCCAAAGTAGATAATTGATTCATTGGGGAGTTGCCGATATAGTTGTCGCAGTACTGTCAGACCACCCACACCACTGTCAAAGATGCCAATTGGGGCACGTTGCGGTTCTTGATCAGAAAAATTGTCAAGATTCGCTTCAAAAATCGAAGATGAATACACGGGCAAATATAAATTTAGGTTTTGGGATTTAAAATACAGAATTTAGCAGACAATCTCCAAATTGACTACTAAATTCTGGATGCCAAAAAAGTCTAAATACCACCTTTTAATAGTAATTTGTACTATATTATCGCTGTAAGTATTTTAAGATGCCACGAGCGATCGCTTCTGCCATCTGATTTTGATACTCTGGTGTTCCCAATCTGGGATTGTCTTCTCGACCAGTCATATAACCTGTTTCTACTAAAATCGAGGGCATAGAGCTTTTTCTAAGGACATAGAATCTGGCTTTGCGGGTTCCCCGGTTTTTGATTGTACTGATATTCTGGAGGATGGTATTGCGAACTACTTCAGCCAAAGCATAACCGCTATCATAATAATATACTTCTAACCCATTAACATCAGGGCGATTATCAACCGAATTAGCGTGAATGCTGACAAAGGCAGTCGCATTAACTCGCTCGGCAATTTCTACGCGTCCTTGAAGTTCTACGAAAAAGTCAGCATCGCGTGTGAGTACTGCCTGTACACCATTTTTCTCTAAAATGGCTGCTACCCTTTTACCAATAGGCAGAATTACATCCTTTTCTAAAAGTCCGCCTAGACCTGGGGCACCTGAGTCTTTTCCACCATGTCCTGGGTCAATCACAACTAGTAATTTCCCTCTAGGAACGGAGGGGCGCGGCTGTGGCTGGGAGATAGGACGGGGGTTGTCTGTGGGGTTTGGGAATTGACTTAGGTTTGGCGATGGCAGAGGAGGTAAACCAATTGAAGGTGTGACGCTACTAGAGCGTTGTAATTCTAAAGCCAAAAGCTGGTCGCCAACCTGATTGAGTTCCCCAATTTGGACTCCGGCTGCTGGTTGAACCAAGACGACGACAGTATTGGATTCCTGTGGTTGCAGACGAACCCGCAGGATAGGGCTATTAGCATTAAAATTCGGGCCTGTAACTCTGGGAGCTAACCGAGCATTGTTGATGGTAATACGGAACAGACCAGAAGTTCTATCCCAGCCTCCTGTAGCAGATAAAGCTTGGTCGCCTCTAATCAGTAGTTGTGTACCATTACCAGCCAATTGCACAGACTGAATGGTAGCAGGTGAGTTGTTATCAGATAGTATTGGGCGGGGACTATTGCCTCCAGGCAACTGGGCAATGCCACGATTGGGCAGAACTACAAAACCACCAATACTGCTAGTTGTTGCCCGCCAATTTTGACTATTTTCGTCCACCTGTAAAGTTATGCGAACAACAGACGGACTTGTTTGTAGTTGGCTGAACTGAATGCGGCTGACACCATAGCGATTAATCGGCAAATCACGCTGCCCTAAATTTGGTGATAAAGTAGCGCCAGTAATATCGATGTTAACTGCCCTTTGATCGTTGCTACGATTTACCTGAATCTGAGGATTACCGCCATTGGTGCGGATGAAAAAACCATCGCCTGTGACTTGTAAGTTCTCAATTTGAGTAACCCTGGCGGCAAGCATTCCGTTTTTAGGTGGATTGACAGGGTTTGGTGTCACTACGTTGTAAATATTTCTTTGAGAGAACACTGGTGGAAATGTTCTCGGTGAAGTCTCTGTTGCTATAGCTTGTTCTTGTTGTCCCCCAGTATTTGAGGGAACATTTTCAGCTACTGGACTAGGTAATTGTACCATCCAGCGATTGCCAGTTGTGCCAACAAATTGTACTCCTTTGGGGTCAAGTGTATAACCAGGAGTCAATTCCACAACTATGCGCGTTGTTTGTTCGTCAAACTGCCCAACACGGATAGCGCGGATTGCACCGCCCACCTGTTGTGTTAACTGCGGACGCCCAAATGTGGTTCCTGGCAAATCAATTACCAAACGAGTGGGGTTAAAAATTAATTGTGCTTGGGGTTGAACATCCCCCGAAGTATTAATTTCCAGACGATTTTGGTTGGTATCAAAACGCCAAGATTGGAGTCTCGCGGCCATTGCCGGCGACGACAGCATGAAGATAGTTCCAATAATACTGGATAGTAACCAGTGTAATTTCACAGTCCTTTCTCCTAATTCACATTCATGGGAGCCGTCAACATCTCAACATATTGGCAAATCCTCACACCGTCACCGCGCACACTTGAGTTTTGCGCTGTTATTAAGACACAGCTAATGGCGTAAAATATAGCACGCTCCTTTGATTTTGCCATGCCATGACCTATATAAATTTGACTGTCAATTTTAGATTTTAGATTCCTAATTTTAGATTTTTTTATTTTTGGTTCATGGCGGACTAACACTTTGATACACTAACACTCCTTGTGGTGTGAAATAATTTCATTATCGAAAATTTAAAATTCTCAATCCCCATCCCTTTATTACTGGGGTTAATCCAAAATCCAAAAGACGCTCGAGGACTCGCTAACGCTTCGCTATCCAAAATTGCTCGGCTTGCAAATCATCAGATGACAATAACAAAGAAGCTACTTTGAACCCGCCGCAAAAATACTTAAATTGTTTAGTACTAAATTGGATAAAGTTGGTAAAGATTAGATGTATTTACTCAATAATTTCGATTAAATTACTTATCTTCTCTTTAGATACTGAAGCACGCCACGAGCGATCGCTTCTGCCATTTGATTTTGGTAAGCTGAGGTTCTGAGCCTAGCCATATCCTGTCGACCAGTCATATAACCTGTTTCCACGAGAATGGAGGGCATAGAACTTTTTCGGAGCACATAAAATCTGGCTCGCCGCACTCCCCTGTCTTTGATAGTACTAATGTTTTGAAGAATGCTACTACGGACAATGCGAGCTAGATCCAGACCGCTATCGTAATAATATACTTCCAAGCCATTAACATCGGGACGACTCGCACCTGCCGAATTAGCGTGGATGCTAACAAACACATCAGCATTAGCTCGTTCTGCTAATTGCACCCGTCCTGGAAGGGTAACAAAATAGTCAGAATCCCTGGTCATAATAACTTGTACGCCATGTTGCTGTAAAATCTCAGCAAGTCTCTTACCAATAGGCAAGATAACATCCTTTTCGCGTGCCCCCCCAATGCCAAGCGCTCCAGAGTCTTTGCCACCATGTCCGGGGTCAATAATCACTACTACTCGCCCATTGGTAACTCGGCGCAGTGGTTGTATTGGCGGTTGGGGATTGGGATTGTTTGGGTCTGGGAATGGCCCCCGGTTTGGTGGTGGTAGCCCAGGTAAAGCATAGGGGGGTCTTCCGGGGAGGGCGACAACTCGCCGAGAACCTTGTATTGGAACCAAAAGCTGGTCGCCAATTTGCTGGGGTTGCCCAAGTTGCACTCCGGCTGCTGGTTGAACCAAAACAACAACTGTATTGGATTGTTGGGGTTGCAGACGGACTCGAACAATGGGGCTATTGGGAGCAAAAGTCGGGCCTGTAACTCTTTTAGCTAACTTGGCATTAGCAATTGTGACGCGGAACACACCTAAGGATCTATCCCAGGTTCCCGTGGCAGATAAAGTTTGGTCGCCTCTAATTAGCAGTTGTCTGCCATTATCAGCCAGTTTTACAGACTCAATTGTAGCTGGCGAGTTATCGGCAGATGGTCTACTGGTGGGAAAGAAGGGTGATTGTGTCTGATTGTCAGAATTATTATTTCCAGGCAATCTGACAACGCGACTAGGTAGAACTACTAATCCACCACTGTTAGTATTAGTGGCTTGCCAGTCGGGGCTATTTTTATCTACCCGCAAAGTCAGGCGAACGCTAGGAGGTTGGTTTTGTAGTTGGGTGAATTCGACGCGGCTAACACCATGTCTGTTCACAGGGATATTATTCTGTTGCGCCAGACGTGGTGATAAAGATGCGTCAGAGATATCCATGAAGATACTAGCGCGATCGCGGCTCCGAATTACCCGAATTGGAGAATTACCACCACCACTGGTGCGAATGAACAACCCATCGCCTGTTACTTGTAAGTTCTCAATTTTAGTTGCCCCTTGAGTAGTAGTGGCAACCCTTGCAATACTAGGTTGAGGTTCAGAGTCTGGGGTAATAACAGTGTAGGCACTTCTGGGAGATAAAGTGGGAGATGACGCTACTCTATCCACTTCTGGTCTAGGTAATTGCACCCTCCAGCGATCGCCAGTTGTACCTACAAATTGCACTCTTTTAGGGTCTAAAGTATAACCAGGAGTCAGTTCTACAACTATCCGGGTTGTTTCTGCATCAAACTGCCCAACCCGGATCGAGCGAATTCCACCGCCCACCTGTTGGGTTAGCTGCGGACGCCCAAATGTGGTTCCTGGCAAATCAATTACCAGCCGAGTTGGATTGAAAATTAGTTGTGCCTGGGGTTGAACTGCTCCTACAGTATTAATTTCCAGCCTGTTTTGATTGGCATCAAAGCGCCAAGATTCAAGTCTCGCAGCCATTACCGGCGACGATAGCATGAAGATAGTTCCAATAGTGCTGGGTAGTAACCAATGTAATTTCACAGTTCTTTCTCCTAATTCACGTTCATGGGAGGCGTCAATGAAGAGGCAGGGAGCAGGAGAGACAAGGTGACAACGTGACAAGAGGTAAGAACTTGCAACAAGTCTTCCCCCTTGTCCCTAATTCCTCTTCTCCAGCCAAGCTCCACTCTGCCCCAATTCTTCTTTTCCATCCCCCTTGCTCCCTGCTCTCTGCTCCCTTACCTCTTGTTCAATATCTCAACTCATTGGTAAATCATCACACCGTCACCATCTAAACTTGACCTCTGATGCCTTTTCTGATTTTTTCAGATGGTATAAAGACGCGCTTAAATCAGTTACCAGGTTTTATATTGGGTCTAAATTCCCATGTGAAAATTTCCACCTTTAGAGGTAGGAATTCTGACTCCCAAGGAAGCTAGAAAACTAATAATTGATAACTGTTCACTGATAACTGATAACTGTTTTTTGTTTTTCGCCATCAATGTACTAAATAGATAATTCCCATTCCTTTGAGGGATCTAGCAAAATTTATGGGTGTTACTCCCCAATTACCTGGAAGATTTTCAAATAAAGGCTCACAAGCCAAAGGAAACTGGAAATAAATAACATTCCAAATGGTGGTAGAAATTATAAACAGACGATTATTTTACAATCAGACGGGACGGAAATTTAGGAAGAGAAGTTTCCACTGCATAATTGGGGGATGAGGGAGATGAGGGAGAGTTATTGAAGAAGAGGAAAAGGGGCAGGGAGCAGGGAGCAAGGGGGATAGAACAGAAAGGGGATTTGACCCCTTCAATACGAAAACCACTTAGCTCTTGTTGCGGGAATCAGACCCATGTTCCCCCTTCATTCCCACGGCAGGAGTCAGGGGTCATGTTCCCCTGCTCCTTTCCCTCCAGCAAGAACTGCCTCTGCCTCTTGTTGAACAAGTTTCCTCCCATTCCCCATTCCCAAAGATTAGCGATCGCTAGATTCTGGGGTTACTTCCAAATTGCTAGTGTCATTTGATGCTGGTACTCTTGGCTGAGGTGGTTCAATTACCAACGAGGTTCCAGAGGTACCATCTAAAATCAGTTGGTCTGAGACTGAATCCACAGTTTTGGGATCTGGAAATACAAATCGTAACAAAGGAGGAGCTAAAAAAGTTGTCAAGATTACCATCATGATAATTGCTGCCCCTAATGGTTTCGAGAGAGCGCCACTGGCTGCACCGACACCAGCAAATACTAATCCGACTTCCCCTCTAGGAATCATCCCTACACCGATCGCTAAACGGTTGATTTCCGGTTGACCAAATACGCTTAAGCCTGTGATTACTTTACCGAGAATGGCTACTATGATCAGGAAAGTTGCCATAATTAAACCTTCCCGATTATCGGGAATTGCTGGGTTTAAAACTCCCAAATCGGTTTTTGCGCCAACAGTTACAAAGAAAATTGGCACTAACATATCGGCAATGGGACAGACTTGCGTTTGTAGTTCTTTGCGCTTATCTGTCTCTTCTAGAACTAAACCCGCCGCAAAAGCTCCTAAAATTGCTTCTAAGTGGATGACGGCGGCAAGGTATGCCATAGCAAAAGCAAAGATGAATGCTGGTATTACCAATCCACCGCGTGTTTTGAGTTTATCAGCGATCGCTACAAAGGACTTATTGAAAACATTCCCTAGTAGGATTGCTCCCAAAATAAAACCAGTGGCGCTGATAATCAAATAAATGACTTTGCTGACATCCACCACGCCATCTTTAGCTAGGCTGGCAACTACCGCTAAAACGATGATTCCCAAAACGTCGTCAATTACGGCAGCACCCAAAATAATCTGCCCTTCTTTAGAATTGAGTCGCCCCAACTCTGACAGCACTTTAGAAGTAATACCAATACTAGTGGCAGTCAAAGCCGCCCCGGCAAAAATTGCGGGTACAGCACTAATACCAAACAAAGTCATCAGCCCCACAGTACCAGCAGCAAAGGGTACTGCTACCCCCACTACTGCAACGACTGTGGCTTGGATACCAACTGCCATTAAATCTTTTAAGTTCGATTCCAAGCCGATTTCAAACAGTAGGATGATTACACCCAATTCTGCCAAAACCGAAATGACCTCAGACTGCGCTGCAAACACGGCTGGAGTAGCTTCTGGCGTTAAACCAGCAGTGATTTGAAGGAAGGACATGATCAAAGAGTTAGAACTGTCTGTGCCGCCTTCTGGAAACACTAAAAGGTGGAAAACAGAGATACCAACTACCACACCACCTACCAGTTCGCCTAAGACAGGCGGTAAACCCACTTGGTTTGATAACTCTCCACCAACTTTGCTGGCGAGATAAACGATTACTAAGCTTAGTAACACTGCTGCTACTACCATTGAACTGTCTGCGGCTTGTGTTGCGGTAGCCAGCAGAGGAAAAGAGAAGTTGATTGGATCTAACAAATGCATGGGTTCTCTGAAAATCCTTCTCTTTGATTTTGACGCGTTTCTGAAAAACATCCTATGGAAATACGATGGACAGATTAAATAAATTAATTTGTCCCTAGTTCGTAGTAAGGACTTCAGTCTTTATTTCTAAGCACTAAAGTGCTTACCCTTCTCCTAACGGAGACGCTGCGCGAACGGGTGACGCTCGTACCGACGCTCGATGACTCGCTAACGCTGCGCTATCGCCCTTGGCGTCTACCCTTGGGAGAAGAGCGCGCTAACTCATTACAAATCCTCAAAACTAGCTTAAGAAAGTACTGGTGTAATTTTTTTAGTTTCCAAAAATGTAACCATTTCAGCTTTTGATTATGGCAGTGTCAAAGTAAGAACATACAAATCGTATCTAGCGATCGCACTTGAGTTGTGAAAAACTTGTGGTGACTGTTGATTTTCAACAGCCACCAGAAAATTCCTAGATACGTTGATTAAAAACATCTGTGGATACTTTGAGGAGTGCAAATCTTATGACTAGAGCCGCTTTATCCGGTTCACAGTTTTCTAATAGAAAATTGTGGAAAATACTGCCTTTAGCAATGCTTTTATGTGTAAATTTTACATTGCCTACGTTAGCACAAGAAAAAGAGAAATTATGGCGAACTCTTAGTGTTAGTGGTCGTGGAGTAGAAACAATTCCTACAACCTTGGCGCAGGTCAATTTAGGAGTAGAAATTCAGGGGAAAACAGCCCAAGAGGTACAACAAGAAGCTGCCCAGAGGTCATCAGCTGTAGTTGCGTTCCTCAAGAGCCAAAATGTTGAAAAATTACAAACTACTGGTATCCAGCTTAATCCTGTTTACAGTTACACCAATAATGTGCAAAGGATTACAGGCTATGCTGCCAATAACACTGTAAGTTTTAGAATTCCTACTGAGAAAGCTGGGACATTATTAGATAATGCAGTGAAAGCGGGTGCGACACAAATTAACGGTATTAGTTTTGTTGCTAATGATGAAGCGATCGCATCTGCTCAAAAACAAGCATTAAAAAAAGCTACTCAAGATGCCCAGCAGCAAGCTGATGCTGTTTTCAGTGCCTTGGGTTTCAAATCCAAAGAAGTGGTGAGCATTCAAGTTAATAATGCCAGTGCGCCTCCACCACCACCGATGTTGTTAAGGGCAGAAGCTGCCAAAGTAGCTGATGCTTCTACTCCTGTCGTTGGTGGTGAACAGCAAGTAGAAGCATCGGTGACGCTGCAAATTAGTTACTAGTCATTTGTCATTTGTCATTAGTCCTTTGTCATTTGTGAGGGCAAAGGACTAATAATCAATGCCCAATGCCCAATGCCCAATTAGAAATTCTCTGGCGAAAAATCTCCGCCTCCTTCTGAATCGCGCTTAGAGCCTAATAAATCTAGTTGGTCTACTCTAATAATTGGTGTTGAACGGTTTGCTCCTGTTTGGCGATCGCTCCATGTGTCAAACTTCAAGGAACCCTTTATCCCAATTAAGCTTCCCTTACGCACATAATTACCTGCTACCTCAGCCGTCTTGTCCCATAATTCCAGAGTGAACCAATCAGGTTCATCACTGTTGCGCGATCGCCTTTTTACAGCTAGCGTCAATCTACACTTAACACTACCAGATTCAAAATATTTTATATCAGGGTCGCTACCTACACGACCAACAAGAGTGACAATATTGATACTCATGGGCGTTACCTTTTAGTACATGCGTACTTAGTAATTTAGACTTTCATCATAGCGAATTGTGAAACACTTGAAAATAATGCATTAAACAGTTAACAATATAGTTGACTTGAAAAATTATACATACTACTGGGAGAAACACATAAAATCATACGGATATACTAAGTTAACCAGAGAATATCAAAACATACATAGCTAAGACATCGTAAATATTCCTGGGAATCATATAAAAATATAGTCTAGTTTACTGAACTCAGGATATAAACATAATCAAATCAACTCTACCGTTGTAGTCAAGAAGTATCGCACATAGGGGGCTTATAGACGCGTGGGTATTTTTAGGAACTTTCGTACATCATGGGATATGGGTATCGACCTCGGTACCGCAAACACCCTCGTTTATGTATCTGGTAAAGGTATTGTACTGCAAGAGCCTTCTGTAGTTGCTATCGATGTCAACGAAAAGGTAGCACTGGCAGTAGGAGAAGAAGCGAAAAAAATGCTCGGTCGTACACCTGGAAATGTGATTGCCCTCCGCCCCTTACGGGATGGTGTAATTGCTGATTTCGATATAGCCGAGCTAATGCTCAAAAGCTTTATTCAGCGTGTAAATGAGGGCAAATCTTTGATTTTACCTCGAATTGTCATTGGTATTCCCAGTGGCGTTACAGGAGTAGAAAGGCGAGCTGTGATGGATGCGGCTCACCAAGCAGGAGCAAGAAAAGTTTATTTAATCGATGAACCTGTAGCTGCTGCCATTGGTGCAGGACTACCTGTTGCTGAAGCCACTGGCAACATGATCATCGATATTGGTGGTGGCACAACAGAAGTTGCAGTGCTGAGTCTTCAAGGTACGGTAATTAGTGAATCAGTACGCATTGCTGGAGATGAACTGACTGATGCAATTCTTCAGTATATTAAGAAAGTTCATAACTTAGTCATTGGTGAACGGACTGCCGAAGACATCAAGATTCGGATGGGTTCTGCCTATCCTACTAATGATGATAATGACGCGATGATGGAAATCCGAGGTTTACATCTGCTTTCTGGTCTTCCGCGTACTGTAACAATCAAAGCCCCAGAAATCCGTGAAAGTATGTTGGAACCGCTATCAGTAATTATAGAAGCTGTGAAGCGGACACTAGAACGTACACCTCCAGAACTGGCAGCAGACATTATTGACAGAGGTATTATGTTAGCTGGTGGTGGTGCTTTGCTCAAAGGCATAGATACCTTAATTAGCCATGAAACGGGGATTGTGACTCACATTGCCGCCGATCCTCTCTGCTGTGTTGTGCTGGGAACAGGTCGTGTGTTAGAAAACTTTAAACAGTTGGAAAGAGTTGTCATTGAAAGCTCTCGCAATATGTAGCAAGAAAAATATCAGACTAGAGTTCTATTTGAGTTCTATTTGGGTTTTATATAAATAGAACTCAAATAGAACTCAATTATTTAAGTATATAAAGGTATATATGGTTACAATACGGCGTTGGTGGGATCATAAAGGGTTACAAATCGGGTTTTTAGCGTTAGTAGTTGGTAGTGCTTGGATATTACGACAAACTCAAGGTGAACTGGTGCTTGAGACATATCAGGCAATTACCCGTCCGTTAGAGATGTTGCAGTCAGGGCCAACTCCAGAAGAACGTCTTAGAGATGCGCGGATATTAGAATTGCAAACCCGTATAGTAGATTTGGAAAGTCAAAAGACTAAGCTACAAGATTTATTAGGCTATGTGGAAAAAGAGCCATTGGCATCACGGCCAATTCCAGCACGGGTGGTAGGACGTAGTGCTGACCAGTGGTGGCAACAAGTCACCTTAAATCGTGGTGCGAATGCAGGGATTCAAGAAGGCTTTATAGTCAAGGCTGAAGGCGGATTAGTGGGTTTAGTGGAAAGTGTAACTCCTAATACTAGCCGCGTGTTGTTAATCAGCGATCTTAAAAGTCAAGTGGGTGTATCAGTTAGCCGCACAGCAGCTAAAGGCGTTT
Organism: Nostoc sp. ChiVER01; assembly: GCF_034531155.1. Lineage (NCBI taxonomy): Bacteria > Bacillati > Cyanobacteriota > Cyanophyceae > Nostocales > Nostocaceae > Nostoc > Nostoc sp. ChiVER01. The sequence continues at coordinate 394,633 of NZ_JAVRBS010000003.1, forward strand.
TGCGAGGGGATTCTTCAGCAGAAGCGGTGCTGGAGTTTTATGAAAAAGTCCCAAATGTCAAAGTAGGAGATTTAGTTTCCACATCTACTTATAGTCAGAAATTCCCATCTGGTTTAGCTGTAGGACGAATCAAGTCGCTGGATTTAAAGAAACTTCCAGCATCAGTAGCGAAAATCGAGCTTTTTCCGCCAATTCGCTCTCTTGATTGGGTAGCTGTTTATCCAAAGCCAGAAAACCAAGAGTTGGAAACCCAATCGGTAAATCAAGTGCCGCGAAAGTCTAAGTAAATTCTTCAAAAAAATCCATAGAAAAATGAAGATTCCTGCATTTGGTGGTAGCAGGCAGAAAAGGCCAAAATCATCACAGCGAAAATCGAAATTCCAAATCCAGCCACTTTCTCGTTGGCATCCCGGTGTACGTCAATTGTTGGGTTGGATAGTGACGGCTAGTTCTGTACTGTTATGTTTACTATTATTGCCAACCCGCTTACCGGGTATGGAATTATTGGGAATTGCCCCAAACTGGCTGTTAATTTGGGTGGTTGCTTGGAGTGTGAAGCGCACAGTGTTTGCCGGAGCATTGGCAGGTATAGTTCTAGGACTACTTCAAGATTCAATGACATCACTTAACCCTACTCATGCCCTCAGTTTAGGTATAGTGGGAATATTAACTGCTCTGCTCCAGAAGCAGCGTTTTATCGAGGAAGATTTTATTTCGATTGCTGTAATTGTCTTTGTTATGGCAGTTTTGGCAGAAACTATTTTTGGCTTGCAATTAACTTTGATGGGGAATGAGCGCAAGGTAACAGATATTTGGACATATTACCAGCGTGTCGCCCTAGCCTCTGCCATTCTTAGTAGTTTGTGGGCACCTGTGGTTTATTATCCGCTAAATCTTTGGTGGCAACGGATAAAGTTGTTGGAACAATAGTCAAAGAATTTTAGATTTTGGATAGCGAAGCGTTAGCAAGTCCTCGAGCGTCTTTTAAATTTTGGATTAACCCCGATAATCAAATAACACCGTATCATGGTAGTGAGTCGCACTTATATTTGATACTTTCTTTTTTGCTTTAAAAGAATATCAGGTAAGTTATCTCCTGATTTACTGACGGCAAAATGTGGAAGCTTTTACTAAGTAATTTAATTGGAGAACGCTAATGTCGAAAGAAAGAAAAAGTAATAAAGAGGTTAAAAAACCTAAAAAAGATCCCAAAGACAAAAAGGAGAAAAACGACTCAAATAAATAGAAATATTTAGGTAAATAGCTTTAGCGAAGACCAAGAGTTGTATTTTTTGAATTGACAATACTTCCTCCAGTAGGATTGGGTAGGAGAAGTTATCGTCAACAATCTATTCACCCTTGGTCAAGCCTCAAAACTTCATAATTTAGATTAGGGTGTGCGATTCCAACTAAATTAAGCAGGAGTAAACTTCAACGAAACCCCATTCATGCAATAACGCTTGCCTGTGGGTGCAGGGCCGTCATCGAAAACATGACCCAGATGGCCACCACAGCGACTACAATGCACTTCAGTTCTGGTCATAAACAACGACTGATCTACAGTAGTAGCGATCGCACCTTCAATCGGTTTAAAGAAGCTAGGCCAGCCAGTACCACTGTTAAATTTGGTATCAGAGGTAAACAGTGGCTGTTCACACGCAGCACAATAATAAGTACCACTGTCGTATTCCTTATCCAATGGGCTGGTGTAGGGGCGTTCAGTCCCATGTTTACGCAATACTTTAAACTGTTCTGGCGTTAAAATAGTACGCCATTCCTCTTCAGGTTTGGTAATTTCAAATCCACTATTAGAAGTTGTCATCGCTTCTGACTCCCAATTGATATACCTTGATAACAATGCTGTGCCGACTATTACTGCACTAGCCTGTAAAAAATACCGTTTGTCCATATATCTATTATTTTCTATTTTGAGGTTAACTGGGCAATCAACTCCAGTACGGAATTCCCTACATTAATGACTATAATCAGCGATCGCTCTGAATTCACGCTGATAAACTGATTAAAATTAGCTAAGAAATAACAAAATAAAGCCACCGTATATTAATGGCAACGTGCTTTTTTGGTCATGTTAGCCAGTAAATTAAATATAGGGCGTAAAAAAATAAACTAAATGAAAGCGATGTCTAACGACAAGCCGCAAGCCGTCTGCGCTTCTGATTTTGCATCTATCGTCGGCGAAGAAAATGCTGTTTGTCTTTGGGAAAATATCGAATTAAGTCAGCAAAAACGTATCCAACAGGCTATAGCTTCTGGAAATTCTCCCAGTTGTATCCTCTATCCCCGCACCCAACAACAGCTAGCCGCAGTCATCGCTACAGCTTACACTAACAACTGGCGTGTCCTCCCCTGTGGTAGTGGCAGTAAACTTAGCTGGGGTGGTTTAGTTAAAGGCGTTGATATTGTAGTTAGTACAGAACGCATTAACCAACTCATTGAACACGCTGTTGGAGATTTGACTGTCACAGTAGAACCTGGGATGAAGTTCTCTGATTTGCAAGCACTTTTGGCAAAATCGCGGCAATTTCTTGCTCTTGACCCCACAGCACCAGAGTCAGCAACTATTGGTGGTATTGTTGCCACAGGTGATACAGGTTCTCTGCGACAACGTTATGGTAGTGTGCGTGACCAGTTACTAGGTGTTACCTTTGTGCGTGCTGATGGCCAAATCGCTAAAGCTGGGGGAAGAGTAGTTAAGAATGTTGCCGGATATGACTTGATGAAGTTGCTTACTGGGTCTTACGGCACATTAGGCTTTATTAGTCAACTAACTTTTCGCGTATATCCGCTAGCGGAGACATCAGCAACGGTGGTACTAACGGGTAGTGCAGAGGCTATATTCCAAGCGGCTGATATCCTTCGAGGTTCGGCGTTAACACCAGTTCAGGCTGATTTGCTATCAACGAAATTGGTGTCTAGCTTAGGTTTGGGTCAAGGACTGGGATTAATTGCACGCTTTCAAAGTATTAAGGAGAGTGTTAAAGAACAATCAAACCGAGTTTTGGAAGTAGGGCAAAAGTTAGGTTTAGATGGGGCAATTTTTGCTGATGGTGATGAGGCTAATCTATGGCAGAGATTGCAAGAACGAATCCATACTACTGCTACAGAATCTGTAATTACTTGCAAAATAGGAGTGTTACCTACTGCTGCTGTGGAGATTTTGGCTCAGGTGGAGTGGGGTTTAATTCATATAAGTAGTGGTTTGGGTTTGTTACAATTAGAGGATAAAAATCAAGTTTTGAAAGTGCGCCATTATACCCAAGCTAATAGAGGTTTTTTAACAATTCTGGAAGCACCAGTGGCGGTTAAAGAACAAATAGATGTTTGGGGTTATACGGGGAATGCTTTGCCGTTGATGCGCCGTATTAAGGAACAGTTTGATAGTAAGAATATTTTAAGTCCTGGTCGGTTTGTGGGTGGAATTTAGTTTTAGCGAACCGCCAAGACGCCAAGGACGCAAAGGAAGAGGGGAAAAGAATTAATTATGCAAGTTTCCAAAAATTCTGTTAATAATACGGCTAGTTTAAAGAATTTGAAGGGGTTTGATGAGAGTCATCCGCCTGATCCAAAGTTGATTGATAGTTGCGTACATTGTGGATTTTGTCTCTCAACTTGTCCGAGTTATCGGGTGCTGGGTAAGGAGATGGATTCTCCTAGAGGACGCGTCTATTTAATGGATGCAATTAATGAGGGCGAAATTGCTTTAAATACGGCAACTGTAGAACATTTTGATTCTTGTTTGGGGTGTCTTGCTTGTGTGAGTACTTGTCCTTCTGGTGTGCAGTATGACAAGTTAATTTCTGCAACTCGTCACCAAGTTGAACGAAATTATCCTCGCAGTTTACCAGATAAACTTTTTCGTCAACTGATATTTTCTTTGTTTCCTTATCCCAACCTTTTACGGGTTTTATTAGTTCCGTTGTTGGTTTATCAAAAGTTGGGGTTTGCTAAATTAGTTCGTGCTACGGGTTTACTCAATAAAATATCGCCCCGTTTGGCAGCAATGGAATCTATTCTGCCAGAAATTACTCTCAAATCTTTTCAAGATAATTTACCTACTGTGATTCCCGCTAAAGGTGAGAAGCGGTATCGCGTTGGGGTAATTTTGGGTTGCGTGCAACGGCTGTTTTTCTCTCCCGTGAATGAAGCAACGGTGCGGGTTTTAACGGCGAATGGTTGTGAAGTTGTAATTCCGAAATCTCAAGGTTGTTGTGCGGCGCTTCCTGAACACCAAGGACAAACAGAACAGGCGAAGGCTTTAGCAAGGCAGATGATTGATAGTTTTGCTAAGACTGATGTCGATTTTGTGATTATTAATGCTGCTGGTTGCGGTCATACTTTGAAAGAATACGGTCACATTTTAGAAAGTGACCCAGAATATCGGGAAAAGGCAAAGGATTTTGCAGCTAAGGTGAAAGATGCTCAAGAGTTTTTGGCAACTGTTGGGTTAACAGCAAAACTTTCAGCGTTGAGTGATAAACCATTGAATTTAGTTTATCAAGATGCTTGCCATTTATTGCATGGACAAAAGATTAGTGTGCAACCGCGTCAGATATTGCGGCAAATTCCAGGGGTGAAGTTGAGAGAACCAATAGATGCGGCTTTATGTTGTGGCAGTGCTGGGGTTTATAATATGCTGCAACCAGAAGTTTCTGAAGAATTGGGTCGGCAAAAAGTGCAGAATTTGTTGAATACTGGTGCTGAGTTAATTGCTTCTGCTAATCCGGGGTGTACTTTGCAGATTACGAAGCATTTGCAATTGCAAGGTAAGAAGATTTCAGTTATTCACCCGATGGAGTTGTTAGATTATTCGATTCGGGGTGAGAAGTTGAAATTGTAGATAAGATTAACCAGGATTTTACCCCACCCTAACCCTCCCCTTATAAAGGGGAGGGAACAAGATTTCTTATTTCCCCCCTTTATAAGGGGGGATTAAGGGGGGTAATTTGACTTGTGTATACATCGTAGCTAGAAGGGTAGGAGGAGTTAGGGGTGCGGTTCATCTGAATTCTGTTTAATTAAACAGACAAAAAATCACTCAATCTGAAGAAGTTATTTCCGAAATAGCCACTTTATCGTCTGTATAATCACTGAAATGGGCAAGAGTGTCAGGTTACTTTCAGGTGATTTGTGATGAAACTAGATTTGGTCAGGTTTTTTCAAGCTTGCAACCCCAGTAAGACTCTGGTTGTGAGCAAACCGGAGGATAGACAATATTATATTGATTTCTCTAAAGTGCGTGGTGCCAAAATTATTGAGGAACTTGGGCGAACTATCACCCGCCTTTCACCTGAAGAACCTACCTGTCAATTGTTTACAGGACATATCGGCTGTGGCAAGTCTACTGAATTACTGCGACTCAAAACAGAGTTAGAACAGCAGGGATTTCATGTGGTTTATTTTGAGTCTAGCCAAAGCCTAGATATGGCTGATATTGATGTTACAGATATTTTACTGGCGATCGCTCGTGAAGTGAGTCAAAGTCTGGAAGCAATAAAAATTAATCTCAAACCTGGATACTTTAAAAATCTATTTACGGAAATCTCTGAGTTCTTGCAAACGCCGTTAGATATTGGAGTTGAGGCTGAGTTATCTGTAGGTATTGCCAAGATTACCGCCAAAACTAAAGATAGTCCCAAACTTCGCGGACAGTTACGGCAATATTTAGAACCGCGTACCAATGGCATTTTAGAATCAATCAACAAAGAATTGCTCAAGCCTGCTAGAGACAAACTCAAGCAGCAAGGTAAAAAAGGACTGGTGGTAATTATAGATAATCTCGACCGAGTGGATAATTCTTTAAAGCCTTCCGGTCATTACCAGCCAGAATATCTCTTTGTTGAACGTGGTGAACAGTTAAACCAGCTAAATTGTCATGTTGTTTATACTATTCCGTTAGTGTTGATTTTTTCTAACGCTTTAGGCAGGTTAACAAATCGCTTTGGCGCAGACCCCAAGGTTTTACCAATGGTTCCTGTGCAATTACAAGATGGTTCGCAATTTTCACAAGGAATCACGCTGCTGCAACAGATGGTTATGGCGAGGGCTTTTCCTGGTGTCAGTTGGGAACAAAGCCAGCATTTGATTACTGAAGTTTTTGATAGTGCTGATAGTTTGGAGAGGCTGTGCTTAGTTAGCGGCGGTCATTTGCGTAACTTGTTGATGTTATTGTTTCGCTGTCTTCAGCAAGAAGACCCACCTTTGTCGCAAGAGTGCGTGAATAGAGTGATTAAACAACGCCGTAATGAGCTAACTTTGGCAATTACACCCGATGAATGGGAATTACTGCGTGAGGTAGCGCAAGAGAAAAACTTGAGAGGTCATGAAAGATATGAACTTTTGCTCCGTAGTATGTTTGTATTTGAATACCGGGATGAGGATGGTTCTTGGTTTGATATCAATCCAATTTTGGCAGAAGCGAAGGAATTTAGGTTAGGGACTTCCAAATAAAAAAATACTCAAAAAACTAGCGAAAAACTCTCTCCTCCTTATTTCTCTGTGTTCTCTGTGTCTCTGTGGTTTGTTTATTTGGATGATTTATTTCTTGGAAGTCCCTTATGAATCGGCGTATATGAAGAAATATAAATAGTAGGCTGTGTTATGTCGTAGATTAACGCATCTTGAATTCTTGACTATTAGCGCCGACTTACTTAACACAATGTGCGACATCACTACCAGTCCTCGAATTACCCCACCCTAACCCTCCCCTTATAAAGGGGAGGGAACTAGATAGATTTTTTTCCCCCCAATAAACGGGGGATTAAGGGGGGTAATTCGACTTGTGTGTACACTGTAGCCGTTTCGGGGAGAGGCTTTGATTCTGGTTAGGTTTGAGAGAAAGTCACACATGGCGTTACTTATCAGGTATTTTTTGAAATGGTATAACGGGAGCAGTATCCGTGTACCTGGGAGCGGTGTTTGTGTACCTGGGAACGGTATCTAGGTTCATGGGAGCGGTATTTGGGTTCATGGGAACGGTGTTTGTGTACCTGGGAGCGGTATCTGGGTTCATGGGAACGGTATCTGGGTTCATGGGAGCGGTATCTGGGTTCATGGAAACAGTATCTGGGTTCATGGGAGCGGTATTTGTGTACCTGGGAACGGTGTTTGTGTACCTGAGAACGGTATCTAGGTTCATGGGAGCGGTATCAGTTGTAATTTTCACAACTACAGGTTACAACTAGCAGAAATCATCCTTCTGCCCACTGCCCCCTACTTGCATGATGTAATTATACAAACAGCTAATATAAGGTAAATTATCTATGTTATGAGTAATCAGCAAGAGCCAGAAAATTTAGCCTTTGACAATGAACGTTCATTGCAAACTCTGGTACGAACAATTACCCTTTCTCAGGGAACATTCTCGCTGATTTTGCTGCGCTGTAACTATGCTGATTTACGTCAGCGTATAGTAGAACGTCTGCATCAATTATCTACTGTACACATTGGCGAAATTACTTTACCTGCATCAGTCAAAACGCTTTACACAAATATACGCGAACAACTAGGAGATGAACAGCCACCTGCATTAATGATTTTTGGTTTGGAGTCGGTTAAAGATATTGATACAGTTCTGACTTCAGCTAACCAAGTACGGGAGGAGTTTAGAAAGAACTTCCCATTTCCGATATTGTTGTGGGTTAATGATTCAGTTCTGCAAAAATTTATTCGATTAGCAACTGATTTAGAGAATTGGGCAACTATCATTGAGTTTGAAAAACCTACTGATGAGTTAGTCAATTTCCTTCAGCAAAAAAGTGATGAAATCTTTGCAGATGATATTACACTCAATCCCCAAATGTGTCGGGAACTAGAAACCGCCCGTCAAGATTTGCAAAATCGAGGAGAAGTATTAGAAGCAGCACTTCAAGCAAGTTTAGAGTATTTGCTTGGTTTAAATGATTATTTACATGACCACATAGATTCTGCTTTAGCACATTATCAACAAAGCTTGGAGTTCTGGCGACAAAGTAATGATTTAGAACGACAAGGTATATTACTCGTTAATATTGCTTCAGCTTATAATCGCCAATCTGAAAAAAACCAGACCGAAAATCAACGCTATTGGCAAGAGTCTAAAAATTACTTTCAGCACGCTATTGAAATTTTTGAACAAGCACAACGTTCAGATTTAGTTGCAAAACATATTACTAAACTGGGTGAAGTACTGCGACGTTTACAAGCATGGCCAGAGTTGCAAAGTCTTGTGGAAAAATCTCTGCCGCTACATCAAAATTATGGCACATCGTTGCAGTTGGCTCAAGATTATGGATTTTTAGCAGAGGTAGCCTTAGAGCAGTCACAGTGGGATGAAGCTCATAAACACGCACAACAAGCATTGCAAATATTAGCTGCGATACCTAATTTACAACCAGATCAATTTGCTTTATATCGGTTTATTTTAGCAAAATCACAACAGGGTTTAGGTCAAGTTCAAGCAGCAATTACTAATTTAGAAGCTGCAAAAAATGAAAGTAATCATCACTATAACCCACAATTATATATATCTATATTAGAAAGGTTACGCTTAGTTTATTTTGAACAATGTGAATATCTTAAAGCTTTTAATATTAAGCAAGAACGATTACAAATTGAACAACAGTATGGTTTTCGCGCCTTTGTTGGTGCATCTTATCTTAACCCACAGCGACAGGCAATTAATTCTGCACAGTTGCAGGTAGAAAATCCTGAAACAATTGCTCAAGAAATTGCTGCTTCTGGTCGAGGACAAGATGTTAAACGTTTGCGAGAAAGAATTGGCGGGACTGAGCATAAATTGACTGTAATTCATGGCCAGTCAGGAGTGGGTAAAAGCTCGATTTTGCAGGGTGGATTAATCCCGGCGTTGCAACAAGAAGCAATTGGTGAGCGAGATGCTTTACCTATTTTGTTGCGAGTTTATACTGATTGGGTAGGGATGTTGGGGCAGAGTTTGGTTAAGGCTTTTGAAGAAGTCAGAGGAAATCAATTATTTGTTAACCTTGATTCTTCAGCCGCTATTTTAGAACAATTACGAAAAAATGCTGACCGGAATTTGTTGACGATTTTAATGTTTGACCAGTTTGAGGAGTTTTTCTTTGTTTATCCAAACCAAAGTCAACGACGAGCATTTTATGAGTTTTTGCGAGTTTGTTTAGATATTCCTTTTGTTAAAGTAATTTTGTCTTTACGGGAAGATTATTTACATTATTTATTAGAGTTAGAGCGTCTGTTTAATTTGACTGCAATTAATAATAATATTCTTGATAAAAGTATTCGTTATTACTTAGGTAATTTTTCGCCAAACGATGCTAAAGCAGTTGTGCAGAGCTTAACAAAACGCTCTCAATTTTACTTAGAGCCTGCATTAATTGATGAATTAGTGCAAGATTTAGCAGGCGAATTGGCAGAGGTTCGCCCAATTGAGTTACAAATTGTGGGGACGCAATTGCAAACTGAGAAAATTACAACTTTAGATAAGTATCGTCAGTTTGGTACGAAAGAAAAACTGGTTGAGCGATTTTTAGAAGAAGTTATCCATGATTGTGGCGCGGAGAATAAACAGGTTGCACGGCTGATCTTATATTTACTGACAGATGAAAGTGGTACTCGTCCCTTGAAGACTCGTGCTGAGTTAGCAACAGATTTAGCAGCAGAAGCCGATAAACTAGATTTGGTGTTAGAGATTTTTGTAGCATCGAGGTTAGTATTACTGTTACCAGAATCTCCGGCTGACCGTTATCAATTGGTGCATGATTATCTTGTGTCGTTTATTCGTCGCCAACAGCAGGGAAGTGACTTGTTAGCAGAACTTGCACAGATACGTCAACAACAAAAGCTGACTGAAGAGGAGCTAAATCGTTCTCTAAAACGCCGACTGAGAGATTCTTATATAGCAGGAGTTGCAGTGGCATTATTCGCAGTTTTGGCTATGGCATTTGGGATAAGAGCAGAAGATCAAAAAAGACAGCTAGAAATAAGTCAAATTCTCGCGCTTAGTGCATCCTCAAAAGCTCTTTTCACCTCGAACCAAGAAATTGAAGCACTAACAGAAGGTTTAAGGGTAGGCAGACGACTAAAACAGTCAACTTGGGTAGATGATAATGCCAAAATTTTAGTTCTTACTGCTTTACAGCAAGCAGTTGATCAAATAAGAGAGCGAAATCGTTTAGTTGGTCATACTGATATTGTTTGGGGTTTGAGTTTCAGTCCTAATGGTCAGGTAATTGCTTCAGGCGGTCGGGACAGCATTTTGAAACTCTGGAGTAGTAACGGCAGGCTGCTTAAAAATATAAAAGTCCATAGCGCTATTACTAACCTAAATTTCAGCCCTGATGGTCAGATGATTGCTACTGCTAGTTTAGACGGGATAGTGAAACTCTGGAGCAGTAACGGCGTTTTGCTTCAAACCCTACGAGGACATAGCAATTCGGTATATGATGTGGGCTTTAGCCCTGATGGCAAGACTCTTGTTTCTGCTAGTAGAGACAAGACTTTAAAAATTTGGAGTCGTAATGGTTCAGTACTTAAAACTTTGAGAGGGCATAGTAGTATCGTCAATAGCGTGAGTTTCAGTCCTGATGGGAAAACAATTGCTTCTGCTAGCGACGACAAGACAGTTAAACTTTGGAGCACTGATGGCACTTTGCTTAAAACCTTAAGGGGCCATAGCGAAGCAGTTATGGATGTTAGTTTTAGCCCTGATGGGAAAACAATTGCTTCTGCTAGTAGGGACAAAACTGTAAAACTTTGGAACCGTTACGGTAAATTCTTGCAAACCCTTCAAGGGCATACTAACATAGTTTGGGATGTAAATTTCAGTCCCAACAGTCAGATTATTGCTTCCTCTGGAGGGGACGGATTAGTTAAACTCTGGAGCCGAGACGGCAATGAGCTTATCAGTTTAAAACATAACGATGATGTCACAACAGTAAGGTTTAGTCCTGACGGTCAGATGCTAGCTTCTGCTAGTTTTGACAAAACTGTGAAAGTTTGGAGTGTTGATAATAGCCTCAAAACCCTTAGAGGGCATAGTAAGCGCATAAATAGCGTGAGTTTCAATCCTGATAGCAAAACCCTTGCAACAGCTAGTAATGATCAGACAGTTAAGCTGTGGAATCGTAACGGCACACTGCTGAAAACCCTCAACGGTCACAGTGGTAGTGTTAGTTCGGTCATTTTCAGTCCTGATGGTTATACTATTGCCACTGCTAGTAAAGACAAAACAGTTAAACTGTGGAATCATGAAGGTACACTGCTGAAAACCCTCAACGGTCACAGTAGTTGGGTTAACATGGTTAGGTTTAGTGCTGACGGCCAGACTATTGCTTCTGCCAGTAACGACAAGACAATTAAGCTTTGGCGTCGTAACGGTACAATACTTAAAACCCTGGCAGGACATAGTGATATCGTCAATAGCGTTAGTTTTAGCCCTGATGGGAAAATAATTGCTTCTGCTAGTGACGACAAGACAATTAAACTCTGGAAGAATGACGGCACTTTACTAAAAACCCTGCAAGCACATAGTAAAGTGATATCTGTAAGTTTTAGCCCTAATGGTCAAGTTTTTGCTAGTGCAAATTTAGAGAACACGGTGCAGCTTTGGACTCATGATGGCATATTGCTCAAAACCCTTATAGGACATAATGATACTGTCAATAGCGTTAGTTTCAGTCCCGACAGTAAAATGCTAGTTTCGGGGAGTTGGGATAAAACCGTAAGGCTCTGGGGAATTGATGGCAGTTTACTATATATTTTCACTGGACATAAAAATGGTATCTTGGATGTAAGTTTTAGCCCAGACGGCAAAACGATCGCCTCAGCTAGTGTCGACAACACAGTAATTTTAAGAAATTTAGATTTTAACCTAGATAAACTGCTGGCGCGAGGTTGTGCTTGGCTGCATGATTATCTACAAACCAACCCCAATGTTACGGATAGCGATCGCCATCTCTGTGAGGATATTAAATAAAAGCCAAGTGATGTCTTGCGACAAGCCGCTTCGCATGTTTGAACTTTGTAGAATTATCTTCAACACAACTATACACACTGTCTCAAATATTACTTAATAAACCAACCTACTACCAAGCAATTTCTAGTTAAGCCGAGGGCATTGCTAATTACTTTAATAGCGATCGCTATCACTGTCTGCACGCAACTATTGTTGCGCTTGGGGTGGTAAACAAACTAGAGGTACTATTCCTGGTGGTTGTAAAGGTATTTCTAATAAGTTGGGAAGATAATTATAAGACTAGATAAAAAATTAGTTAGCTGCATTAAAAATCTGCTGTGCAGTTAAATTTAATTGGGGAAAGGTAGGTGATGAAATCGCGGTGTTACCTTGAAACGTTGTCATTTGATATTCACCATCAACTAATTCGCACACAAAAATAGTAGGTTGTTTGGGATTGCCGATAAACTTTCTTGCACCCAATGCAGCATAATCAACAATCCAATATTCAGGAATTCCCATTTCTTCATAATCTCCAAATTTATTGTAGTAATCATCTCGCCAGTTGGTTGAAACAACTTCGATGACTATTGGAACCGATGCTACTTGGCTTACTGTTGACTGTTTTTGAAAAAGCGGTTCATTGTTGAGATTATCAAGATTTAGCAGCAACACATCAGGGGAATAAGCTGATTCGGCAGAAGGAGTTTGGATCAATGCAGTTTTAGGTATAGTGTAGGGAAGATTCAGGCGATCAAACTCGACAGTTAGCTTACGGGCTATAAATCCTACAACTTTTTCGTGCGAACCTGTTGGAGGCGGTATTTCAACAATTACTCCTTTGTGCAACTCATAGCGTTTTTCATCGTTGGGATACCATTCGATAAATTCATTGAAGGTTAGTAATTTTGGCAACGCTTGGGTCATAATCTTACCTAAATTCAATCAACGGCTGCCCGAATTCAATCAACGACGTTTAGTAATTCTCGCCTTCAGGTAAGGTGAGGATTTCAACGCCATCTTCAGTTACAGCTAGTGTATGCTCACATTGAGCAGAAAATTTGCGATCGCGGCTCGAATTCAATCAATGACTGCCCGAATTTAATCAACGACGTTTAGTAATTCTCGCCTTCAGGTAGGGTGAGGATTTCAACGCCATCTTCAGTTACAGCTAAGGTATGCTCACATTGAGCAGAAAGCTTGCGATCGCGCGTTACCGCAGTCCATTTATCGCCCAGAACCTCGACTTCGTAAGTACCTTCGTTAATCATTGGCTCAATAGTAAAAACCATCCCTGGTCTGAGGCGCTTACCCTTACCGCGTGTGCCATAGTGGGGAACATCCGGTGCAGTGTGGAAAATGTTACTGATGCCGTGTCCAACGAAATCTCGCACTACAGAAAAGCCTTGTCCTTCAGCATACTCTTGAATAGCTGCACCAATATCACCAATGCGGGCCCCAGGTTTAACCTCAGCAATACCCAAGCGCAAACACTCTTCTGTCACCTCTACCAGCTTTCTCGTTTTTGGAGAAGGAGTGCCGACAAAGAATGTCTTAGATGTATCGCCGTGATAACCTTCAACAATTGGCGTTACATCAATATTAATAATGTCACCATCCTTAAGGATTTGCTTGGCATTGGGAATGCCGTGACAAATTACCTCATTTACACTGGTGCAAATTGATTTAGGATAGCCCTTATAGCCAAGAGGTGCGCTTTTTGCTCCATGCGCTTGCGTCCACCGTTCGGCTTCATCATTTAGTTCAAGAGTGCTAACCCCTGGCTTCACAAACGGTTCGAGATGCTGGAGAAGTTTAGCTGCTAGACGCCCCGCTTGACGCATTTTCTCTATTTCTCGTTGGGATAAAATAACAATTAGTTCGGTTTTCATTAACTTTTATCTAGATATCTTTCATAAACATAGTTAATCCTGTCTGTGCAGCTCTTTGGGCTGCATCAGCAACTTTTAAGGTATACAAGCTCTCCTCTGGGGTAACGTACAAAGGAGTGCCATCAAAAAGATGGTCTAAAACCATACTTGTGTCTTTGGCAAATAAACCCCGCCGAGGGCCAACCTCTATAGGTGTTGTTTCCCCTGACTGGATAAATATTCCGGTATCGCCATCAAAAATTAAACCACCTTTTTCACCGTGAACTTCAAACTTGCGTTCTGATTGCCAAATACTTTCGCCTTTGCCATAGACTACTTGAGCTAAAAGTCCACTGTTAAAGGATAGTTCACTAGTGCAGAAACAGGTTTGGTAATATTCCGGTTCTATTTCCCAATATCGTTGGTGACAGTTAACTGTAAATACTTTACCAAATAAATCTGTAAGACGATTTAGACGAGACAAAGCGCCCATTAAGGGAAAACCGAACAACTCGTGGTTATAAGTCCATTTACGGGGTGCAGGATTCTGGGGATTGATAGTGCTGTAGCGAACATAAAAAACTTCACCAATTTTGGCTAAGTTTTGCTTCAAGGCTTGATGCAAACCACCCAAAAGTTCTAGGTGTTCAACGTGCAGGAGTTTTTTTTGTGCTTTGGCTAAGGCAATTAGTTCTTCTGCTTCGACTACATCCAACGATAGAGGATATTCTACAACCACATGTTTGCCGTTAGTCAGGGCTGCACGAGCGATCGCCCCATGATCTCGATTAATAGTAGAGATCACCACTAGGTCTATATCTTCACGCTTTACTAGCTCTTGCCAAGAACTCAACGCTTCAATTTGGTACTCTTTAGCAAAGGTTTCTGTTGTTTCTGCGGTATGACCAACAGCTGCGATTAACTGCGATCGCATTCCCTCATTATGGAGCAATGCCTCAGATCGAAACTTTGCCGCATACCCAGTACCCACCAAACCTACACGCACTTTTGCTTTTTCCAAAGCTGCTTCTGAATTATACATGATCCTCACTAGTTATGTTTTTGATTCTTTCACCCTTCTAGTGTTGAGATTCTCTCAACATCTCGAATCAAATGACTTCACCAGTTTAGACTTTACAACATTCGTACTAGGGCATGTTTTCAAAACTATAACCACAAAATAATCAAGACGATGGCGCAGTTAATGTCTTCTGTTACATCCGTAATGCCTAGCTAGCTTTTGAATAGGGATACGGCAAGGCTGATATTGAGAAAATCTCTACCCGATCAAATAAAACAGCCCTACTTTTTGAAGAAAGTTAGGGATCTCGTTTGCGTAAGTCCTATAAAATATAGTTAACATTAATCCTATTCATATTTTTATCTTTTAATATAACTTTTTCTAATTACAGCCTGAATAGGGACGAAAATAATATAAATAAAACTTATAAGGATTAAGCAACTAAATTTCATTACTAATCGCGTTCAATTTCTAGTCACATCGTTTAATTTTTCTCGTAGTATCAGAATTGAAGCAAATTTGAACCAGCGGCTAATCCCACAGAAAAGCCGTGACCTTTGCCTAAAGATAACTTATACTACCGTTTGCAAAAGAGAGGATTACTCAATGCCAAGCTATAAAGTGACACTAGTCAATGAAGCTGAAGGACTTAACCAAACACTTGATGTTGATGATGATACTTATATTTTAGACGCTGCTGAAGAAGCCGGTCTTGACCTGCCCTACTCTTGCCGCGCTGGTGCTTGCTCAACCTGTGCAGGTAAACTCGTATCAGGTACCGTCGATCAAGGTGACCAGTCATTCTTAGATGACGATCAAATACAAGCTGGATATGTACTGACCTGTGTCGCTTACCCAACCTCTGACGTGACAATCGAAACTCACAAAGAAGAAGAACTCTACTAAGAGTTAGGCCCCTCAACAATAAACCTCTTGCAAGAGTTAGTGATGTTGAAAAAATAAAAGCATCACATCTAGTGTTAAAGCCTTTTCAATGCCGTGTCTATAAAGCGACTTTCACAAAAAGTCTAATTTCGTCTTGAGCAGGAACACAAAATTTATTGTGTTCCTGCTTAATTTTTCAGTATGGAGTTTTTCGATTAGCTTAAAGTTTAGTCTCTTTGCTGAAAATCTGAATCTGAGTACCAGGATAGTAAAATTGGAGAATTTTTGGACTTGACCAACCTAATTTAGCTAAATTTTGAGCGCCAGTTTGACTCAAGCCGACTCCATGTCCTAATCCACCCCCAATAAAGGCGTATCCCCACAGTTCGGCTTTTCCTTTATTCAGGGGTTCTATGTAAAATAGTGTACTTCTAGGAGCAGCAAAGGCACTACGAACTTCGTCTTTGTGGAGAACAAAGGTGCTGTTATCAGTTTTTACGGCAAGTTCAAGGATACGTCCACTCTGGCTTCGCTTCACTACTGCCATAGCCTGAATTGTCTTAAATTTGGCATAAGGACTGTTTTTCACCTGCAAAAATTTCTGCAAGTCTTTGGTAATATCCTTTAAAGGGGTTTCCTTATGCCAACGAAACATATCCCATTTGCTTTCATTAAATCCTTGTTGGATATTAATAAATTTTTGGAAGTTGTTTTCATCTGCTAAACTCTGCTTAGACAAGTCCCAAAAATTAGTTGCAGCATCCAGTACGGGGCGCAGATAAGGACGATCGTCACCATTCCAGACATCGCTGAAGGAGGCGGTAACGCCACCAGTAGTGGAAGAATAAAGGGCATCTACTAGTTCGTTTTTATAGGTTACTACCTTACCCCTGGTTGAGGCGATCGCTTTGTCTGTTTTGGCGGCCGCTCCATTTAGCCCATAATAAACTTGGCAGTGAGTATCAGCACACAACTGATAGTTATCTGCTGCGAACCTACGCAAATTTCTTAAAACATAAGTTCGAGCCAGAATTGCTTGGGCTTCTAGCGCAGCTGTTGGTGCATCTATGCCTATTTCGTAAGGTACAACCCCACGCAAATAAGTTTCTAAAGCAACTTGGTTAACTAAAGTGTATGTGCCATAAGCATTTGGCTGCAAATTCATTCGCCCGGCATAAAGACGAGCATTTTCGGGTTTTTCGCTTTTATTCACCCGAATCAAGTTTTTATCAGTACTGATTTCCAAATTATTTGGGCTATAGCGCTTACCATCCACTACCCAACTAACTCGGGGTACTTGTTTTAAAACTTTAGTATCAAGATATACTTTTTCTTGGGTAGAAGCTTGGATGTTCTGCAATAGCAACCGTCGTAGTAAAGGAGTGCTATAAACATCGCGTTTCGCCCAAACCTGCCAGCGTTCTGGCTGGGCTATTTCCACTTCTATTCCTTGAGAACGCCATTTATTAGCACTGTCTTCCGCAGTTTCAAAGGTACGGTATGTGCCTAAAACTACCACTTCCTCAACTATTGGCTGGGGTAAAGCTTGCATAACTGTTTCCAGCTTTACAGGATTCTTGGTAACTAGGGTTTGCTGCTTGTTGCCCGCAAGAAATTTTAGCTTTAAGCGATCGCCTTTTGTCGGTTCTAGTTGCAGCTTGGCTGTAGGTTGTGAGCCAAATCGCTGCACAATCCCAATTTTCAGTTCCATACCCTGAATGTTACTCTCAGGCGCTGATGCAGCAGTTAGTCCCAATAGACAAAATGTGGTCAGCACAGCCTGGGAAAAACGCCAAAGCGAAAATTTCATGGCTACCTGATAGGGTACACCTACGGGGAAGCAAGCTACGCGCAGAGTCTCCAAGAGTTGCGATCGCAAATAATCGATCGTTTTCTGCCCCTTAATGCGGTGTTGGAGCTGATTTTCCGATTGCTTTGTAGTGCGGTTTTTTTGTCGCATGAGTGCTCCAATGATACCATTAGCAGTTTTGCCCAAAATAGTTGCAAAACGTAGTCATAATGACTATGATTTATTTAGAGGCACAAAACAGAACTAGTTGGATAAACTCCTTATGGTTAGAGTCCAAGAAATTCCATTAAATCAGATAAAACGGCCATTGCCTCGTGCAAACGATCCAAACAAAGTGCAAGCTTTAATGGAATCGATTGCGGAGATTGGGCAGCAAGAACCTATAGATGTCCTAGAAGTAGATGGACAATATTATGGCTTTTCTGGTTGCCATCGGTATGAGGCTTGCCAGCGTTTAGGCAAAGAAACCGTTTTAGCCAGAGTTCGTAAAGCACCCCGCAGCGTATTAAAGATGCACTTGGCATAGAGAATGGGAGTAGAGAGTGGGAAGCAGAGGGGAAGAATTTTCTCTTTGCCCCCTGCCCCTCTGCCTCTTTTCAATTCCCAATCCCCAATTAGACTTGTTGGGTAATAAGCTCAAAAATCCTTGAAACCTGCTTGTGGCAAGCTTTTTATTGATTTATGACTAAAATGATTGAAACCCAGACTCCCTAAGCTTTTCAGCGATTTTAGTCACTATTTCCCGACAACTCTATTACATATAACCTAATTAGGAGAAAATTATGTCATCGAAAGTAACAGTCAAAAATGTAAATATAGGCATTGACGAGGCGAGTAGGGCTAAAATCGCCGAAGGTTTATCTCGCCTGTTGGCTGACACTTATACACTTTATCTGAAAACTCATAACTTCCATTGGAATGTAACGGGGCCGATGTTCCAGACATTGCATTTGATGTTTGAGACCCAGTATACAGAATTAGCTTTAGCAGTTGATTTAATTGCCGAGAGGATTAGAGCGCTTGGCTATCCTGCGCCAGGAACCTACAGCGAATATGCCAAACTGAGTTCGATTCCAGAAACTCCTGGCGTTCCAAAAGCTGTGGAAATGATCCGTTTATTAGTGGAAGGACAAGAAGCCGTAGTCCGAACTGCACGGTCTATCTTCCCTGTGGTAGAGGAAGTTAATGACGAACCTACAGCTGATTTATTAACTCAACGGATGCAAGTACACGAAAAGACAGCTTGGATGTTGAGAAGTTTACTGGAAGAATAGGGACTAGGGACTGGGGACTAATAAAGACTTAATTTTTTTGCCAATCCCTAATACCCAGTCCCCAATACCCAATTCCCAATACCCAATTCCCGATGCCTAATTCCCAATTACCAATGCCCAATTCCCAAAAGTTGCAAAATTTAATGCAACAGGCAGGGATTCCTAGTTTTAAAGCGCTGAGTCGCGCTGCTGGTGTCTCAGAGCGTCAACTTTTGCGATTACGCCAAGGAAAGCTAGAGCAGATGCGGGTAGATGTATTGCTTAAGCTTTCGGCAGTGCTACAAATTTCATTGAATGAATTAATCGCAAATTTTTCAACCGTAGAGTTGTTACAAGAAAAAGCAGCGCCTACTCAGGAATTATTAGAAGAAATTGCAGATTTAAGAAAAGAGTACCAGCGATCGCAACTTCAATTAGAACAACAGCGAGAAATATTACTACAAGAACTCCAGCAGTCGAGTTTGCAACTGCTGGAGTCTTTATTATTGCAATGGCCAACCGCAGCACAGAAAGCGCAGGAGAATCCCCAGTTAGCAGCAGTCAAGATAGTCCCGTTGGTGCAAAAACCTCTAGAAAAGCTTTTAGAAGCGTGGGGGGTAGAAGCGATCGCACCCGTAGGGGCAGAATTACCTTATGATCCCCAACTGCACCAATTGATGGAGGGAACTGCACAACCTGGAGAATTAGTCAAGGTGCGCTACACTGGCTACCTTCAAGGTGAGAAGTTGCTTTATCGAGCTAAAGTAAGTCCTTTTAGAGAAAGTTAGAAGGCTTTTCGCCTTCCTCTAATCCCCTTAAAGCTTTAAAGGCTTATATTTATTGGCGTAATTCCCCCCTGCTTAAAATCAGCTAGCGGCCTCCCTGCCTCAACTACAAAACCGCTTATTTGAACCGTATTGCTACTCTGACCATCTAATTCTTTCTTCAATTTATTTAATCTTCGTTGTTTCAACTTATTTACTGACTAATCTGAATTGGCTAGAAAACGATCTAATGACTGAGCGGAGTTTTTATTTACAACTTTCGCTATCTCTAGTAATGGTTTTATTTAAATTTTGGACATTATTCTTGGATGTAAATATTTGAAGCACTCATAATTTCTTACTTCTTTAAACAGGTCTTTATAGTCTGTACAATATTCATCTATGGTTGCTTACCGGAGGCAAGTATTACAAATTATTTGAAGATGTTCCTTGATGGTATTGCATAGCTTTGGCATAATCACCCAAGGCGTAGCAAGCGGCTTTCAGACGATCAAGAGCTTCTTCTTCACTGCGCCGATCTTTGATGCTTCTAGCTAACAGCAAACGTTCTTCATAATACTTAATGGCTTTGTTATAGTCACCCAAAGCTTCACAAGCAACTCCCAAGTTACCTAAAGATTGTTCCTCGCTACGCTTGTCTTTAATTTCTCTAGCTAATTGCAACCGTTCTTCATAATACTTAATAGCTTTGGCATAATCACCTAAAGCATAACAAGCATTCCCTAAATTCTTTAGCACCTGAGAAGCACTGCGAACATGTTTTAAGGAACGTGCTAGGATTACACACTGCTCATAATAGGCGATCGCTTTTGGGTAATTGTCCAAAGCATACCAAGCATTACCCAAATTCTTGAGTACCTGTTCTTCACCCCAGTTATCTTTGAGTTCCCGGACAATTTCTAGGCTTTGCTGCTGATACTCAATTGCCTGCGTAAAGTTACCGCAAGCTTTATATACCAATCCTAAATTATTCAGTGCTGCTACTTGACTACGTTTGTCTTGCAGTTGTTGCGTTATTTTTAAACACTTTTCCAAAAACTCAATAGCCTTGTTATGGTCATTTAAGTGACGGTATGCATTCCCTAAATGGGAAAGTGCTTGCATTTGCACTACAAAATCTGAGGAGTTTTTGACCAAAGACAAACACTGTTCGGAGTAAGAGATAGCACCTTTGTAGTCTCCAGCTGTGTAAGTTACCAATCCTAAAAAAGAAAGTGCCTGTGCCTGTTTTTGCAAATCTCCAACGGACTGAAACAGCCCCAAAGATTGTTGTAAGGACTTCAAAGCCCCTATTAACTCACCAGCTTGCTGCTGTTGAATTCCTTGTCGTAGTAGCTTAGATGCTTCCGATATATCATCACTTTCCTCTATACGTAGTATTTCTGCTTGTGAACCAGAGTCAAATTCATGGGTAATTGTATTACGCTTCACTGATTTTAAGTATGTTATGGGTAATTACAGGGGAACTGTATTTTTTAATTTGTTATTCCATTCGCCTTTAGACATCAGGCCTTTCCTGTTTAGTCTGGTGCTGAATCTAGTGTTCCCAAAACCAGAAGGTATCTTTCATCAGGTTGGTTTAGCACAGCGTGACTTATTTATCGGAATTTTTGTATTCCAAACTTGGGAAATCATCGCAACAGACCCTGATAGACTGCCCCACCACAGCACAATTTATTGAGATAAAGAGATTTTAGATTTGGCTAACCAGTTGTGAAGCTTATGAATAGAACTTATATATTGACAAAAGCACTAGTTGTGAGTGTGTTTTTAAACCACATCTTTCGTAAGGGCATAGCATGGTCTATTTACGTAGTTTACCGCCGTAGGTATCGCAGGTGAATTAAGAAAAGTCTAAAACAATCTATTTTCTTTATTTCACATCACCATGCATTTTTATAATACGTATGATAAATAAAGTATAAATAAATACTTTTTGTAATTAAGGCTGTGATCGCTTATTAATAATAAATCCCCCCTTTCCTCTTGAAAATGCGGGGCTATGTCCGCTATTTCTGAGAGTACTTGGGAGGATATTCAAGAAATAAATGTCACTAATCTACAATTATTAATTATTGGCTCAATTAAAATGCACCTGCTAAAAGTTAGGTGTTGATTCACCCAACAGCTACAGACATATTTGCCACAGAGCCATTATTTAGGATAGGCTGACGGGTTTTCAAGTCAAATTTAAAGCCATGTGGCAAAATATGAAGCTTTGCTCCGCAAATCGCTAAAGACTCATCCTTCAAAATTTCGTCCATATTGTTGTACGTAGCCTCTGATTCATCAACAATCGTAACCGCACCTTCACCAATAATTTCAATTTGGTTATCTGTTACGACCATAGCGGTATTCTCGTCAATACCGAATCCTAAAACAGCAGGCTGTAATATCAAAGCTGAGATTAAGCGTCCCAAGCGTCCACGCTGGGAAAAATGCTGATCAATTACTACTCCTGGGAGAAAACCAAGACCAGGGCCCATTTCAACAGTTTCAATCCGAGGATGTGTTTCTGAGTCGCCTTCCACAATCATTACGTCTGGCATCACGGCAGCCCCGGCGCTTGTGCCTCCGATAACTACACCTTCACCGAACCGTTGATGAATCGCTGTATCTATTTCGGTGCCCTTGAGAATACTGGTAATGCGAGCTTGATCTCCCCCGGTAAAAAATACCCCAGTTGCTTTATTAATTGCTTCCAATGCGGTAGAAGAAGATGCATCTTCGCGGGTTTCCGTATCAATAATGCGAGCATTTTCCGCTCCCAGCCGCTCAAATACTCTAATATAATTTTCTCCCACTTCTCTAGGTAATTCTGTCGCCGCCGTCATAATTACAATATACGCCTTTGTACCCCCAGCGCGTCGCACAAAGTCTCGGAGAATTTGGCAATCTCCTTCCTTGTCTTCGGCTCCTCCAATAATTACCAGTTGCCCTTTAGAATTAGTTTGTACCATGATGGATGTCCCCTGATTTGAGTTAATAAATTTTACTAAATCATCACAATTCCAAATATCAAATCATCCTTTTGGTAGATCGCTTGATAGAAAGAAGTATTGATATTTGCATAGACACGTTCGCGTAGCGTCTCGGAGAGAAGCGGCTTGTCGTTAGACATCGCCATGAAACTAAAAGATTTTGCCAAAAAATTACAAAAAAACCAACATCGTTAAGGTTCCTTGACTTAGCAAAACTCACAACATCAACTGCCTCTAGAGTGATTTTCTAAAGGCAATTGAAAATTTATTGTTCTATTAAATAGTCGCTATTGACTCTAACTGAGTGTAATTAGATATCTGATGGCAAGCCCTCAAGCCCTAATGAATGCGACTTCTGTAAAGCAAGTTAGTTAAGAAAAAACGTGCTTGTTCTAGTGGCAGATGCCTGGGTTTGCCTTGGTAGACAATTTGATACTCATTCATATCCGGGCCATCACCATGCCCAGAGATCAGCTTTTGGTGAAAAGCTTCCTCAGCAAGTTCTCGAATTTCGTCTCTTAGAGCAGCTTGTGTGCTATTCATACTTTGCTGTCTTTTGAATACCGCATATTCATTTATACAATTATTGGCTGAGTGTTGCACCTTTCAAAGGTTATATATTTGACTATTCATAAGGATGAATTGACTATAGTTTTTTCTTTGCTGAGGTAGGGGGGTTTAATTATGCCTTGAGATAGTTGAAAATGCTTACTAATAGGTTTAATGTAAGTTCTGATTAGATCAATGGCTTTGCCATCACTCTCAAAAAATAATGTGAGTTAATTTACAATCAATAAGTCTGAGTAACCAAAACTCAGCATTTAAATTTCAGGGTGTTTAGCCAAAGGTTTGTAATCAATGGTTCTACAAAAAAGCAGTGATTTAGTCCGCATTAATGCTAGAAGAACGGATGTATTCGATATTTTCAACTTCAAGCATTATGTTGGGCCCAACCCCTATTTAGATATAGGAGCGCTAGTATTTGATTTTACTCTAGTTGACTCTAGAGAGCCTTTGCCCATCGAAGATTATATTGCAAAGATTAGCGATCGCTATCCCCACCTGGGCAGCCAAAGTTACGAATCTTA
Source organism: Nostoc sp. ChiVER01 (assembly GCF_034531155.1). Lineage (NCBI taxonomy): Bacteria > Bacillati > Cyanobacteriota > Cyanophyceae > Nostocales > Nostocaceae > Nostoc > Nostoc sp. ChiVER01. The sequence continues at coordinate 418,274 of NZ_JAVRBS010000003.1, forward strand.
TGCTCATCTATTTGCTCAAGTTGTGTCCGAAGTCGGAAAACTGGACATGGATTTGCACCTTAACTGTTGGAGTGTCAAGCCATATCCAGATTTTGTGCGGATTAGCGTTCAATCACTACATGAACGCACAACTAGAGAGGTAGCTTATTTTGTTTGGGATTGGTTTGAAGCCATTACTCAAGATGAAGACTTTACCTTTGATGAACAGTTGGTAAGGCTGCAAAATAAATTCCGCGCCTCTGTCTATGGTGGCCCCACAGTTTACGCCTTATTGCGAACAGCCTACGAAAAAGGCATTCCCGCGTTTTATTTGTGGGAAGAAGGATTAATGCAATACGGCTTAGGAAAAAAACATGTCCGAGGGGTCGCAACAACATTTAACTGTGATAGCCATCTAGATTCGGAGTTTACCACCCGCAAAGATGACTGCAAGGCATTTTTAAAAACTTTGGGTTTCCCAGTCCCTGAAGGCGATATCGTCTTTTCTGAAAAGGAAGCCTTGGCGGCAGCAAGACAAATTGGCTACCCAGTCGCAGTTAAGCCAGTGGTAGGCCATAAAGGAATTGGCGTTACGGCTGACGTGCAAGATTCAAAAGAACTCGAAGCTGCTTATAATAGGGCACTGGCAGCAATTCCCGAAGATCAGCTAACTCGGATAATTGTTGAGAAAAGTATTTCCGGATCAGATTTTCGTTTGTTGTGTGTCAATGGCAGATTTGTCGCCGCCACAGAACGCCGTCCAGCATCGGTTGTTGGTGATGGCTATTTAACGCTTGCAGAATTAATCCGCCAAGAGAATCGGAAACCTGCACGTTTAGACACGCCAACCTCGCCGATGAGTAAAATTCAGATCGACGAAGCGATGGAACTCTATCTAGAGGAACAGCGCTTATCATTGGACAGCGTGATTGAGAAAGGGCGCACTGTTTACCTACGTAAAGTCGCCAATCTTTCAGCCGGAGGTATGAGCATTGATGCAACCAAGACAGTTCATGATGACAATATTATCTTGGCGCAAGATATTGCCCAACACTTCCAGTTGACTTGCCTTGGTATTGATGTCATTACGAAAAGTCTCTCAGAATCTTGGAAATCCAGTAACTTTGCTATCTTGGAAATCAATGCTGCACCAGGGGTTTTGATGCATCTTAAACCTTCTGTTGGTGAAAGCGTTGATGTGCCTTCTTATATCTTAGAAACCTTTTTTGAGTCGGGTACAGATGCCAGGATACCGATTATTACCTTTAATAAAATCTCAGTTGAAGAACTGCAAGCAACAATTGACCATATTCTTTTGCAAAACCCCAACTGGACAATAGGTGCTGTTTGTCGTGATGCAGTTTTTGTGAATCGCTCGAAAAAAGTATTAAGCAAAAATTACAACAGTAACGTCCAAACTTTGCTGCGTCATCCAAAACTTGATTTGCTCATTGCCGAGTATGCGGAAGATATTCTAGATGAAGAGGGCATGTTTTACCGCAGTAGTAATATGGTCGTTTTGGATAATCCCACCGAAACTGAAATGATCTTGGTACGGGATGTCTTTGATGGTTCGACTGTGGTAATTAGAAAAGGCAACGACATTTCTATCCGTCGCAAAGGATTGATTGAAGATTATACTTTGGGTGAAGATGAACCATTTACGCGGGTTTATTTGAAAGAGACTGGAGCAATTTTGTAGTGTAATTTCTTACTAGCCTTGGCGATTATCAATCGCCGCTACACATTAAATCAAATAACCTCACCCCACCCCTCCCCGCTTGCGGAGAGGGGATTAAGGGTTTGTGTGCAATGACTGTGGGAATCATAATTAATTATGCGGACATGATAATACTAATAATTTGCTATTTATCCGAAATTATCGATTTTCTAGAAGTTTAAAATATCTAATGATTCTTCTATTTCTAAATCTAATATTATTTCTCGTGTATCTTTGAGCAATTCTAGCTTACCTTCTTGACGATAGATATCTGCCGCTTTTTGAAAATCTTCAATTGCTCCCTGTTTATCTGCTATTTCTAAACGGATATTGTCACGATTATAATAAGCATCTGCATAATTTGAATTAATCTGGATTGCTTGGGTATAATCTTCAATCGCTCCTTCAAAATCCCCTAAATCTGAACGAGCATTACCACGGTTGTAATAAGCATCTGCATAATTAGGATTAATCTGGATTGCTTGGGTATAATCTTCAATTGCTCCTTCAAAATCTCCTAAATCTGAACGAGCATTACCACGTTTTTTATAAGCTATGGCATCTTTAGGATTAATTTTAATTGCTTGGGGGAATCCTGGTTGAGAGCCTAATAAATAACGAGTAATTCCACGATTTTTATAAGCATCTGCATAATGGGGGTTAATTTTAATAGCCTGTGTATAATCTTCAATTGCTCCTTGGTTATCTCCGACATGAGAACGAGCTTCAGCCCGGTTTTTATAAGCTACGGCAACATTAGGATTAATTCTGATAGCCTGAGTATAATCATTAATTGCTTCTTCTAACCGCCCTAGTTGAGACAGAGCTAAACCTCGTTTATTGAAAGATTTAGCATCATGAAGATTTAGTTGAATTGCTTGAGAATAATCTGCGATCGCAGCTTCATAATCTCCTATTTGATAGTGAGCTAAACCTCGTTTATAATATAAATCAACATCACTAGATTTAATTTTTAAGGCTTGATTATAGTTAGCGATCGCATTTAAATATTCTCCTTTCTCAAAACATTCATCACCTAATCTTACATAAAGTGTATTTAAATTTTCATTACTATATTCTGGTTTTAAATAAGATTTAGTCAATTGATTAATAGTTGGCTTAGATGATACAATTTCTTGCTTCTGGAGATATTTATAAATTGGTGTTTGTTGCCTAGAAGAATTATTTATAGAAGATTGTAACTGTTCTAAATAACACCATAAACCACCACCATACAGTAATTGTTCAATCCCAAATGATATTTTACCAGTCTTCAACTTAATCATCTGGGTTGGGAGAAAACCAGCCAAAAAAAGGTGATATTCAGATTGGGCTTCACTCACATCTTCTTGAATCAAAATGCAAACTACAACCGCATTTTTTTCAACCTCTTCAGAACTAATTGACCATCTAACTCTATCAATACTACCATGACGAGATTTAACTTCGATACCAATAGATGGGTCAGAAGTCAAGGTAAAATCTATATTGCCATCGCCACCGAATCGCTTTTCATAATCGACTTCCGTAATAAAATCAGCTAAACGTTCTTTGACAACTTCCTCACCCAACTTCCCTTTAAGATAGCTAAGAAAAACGTCACGGACTGGTAAAACACGCTTATATTTCTCAGCCATTTGCCAGCAAAATTCCCGTAGTGCCTTTAATCTCTCTCCAGAGATTATAGTTAATTCACTATATTGACCTTCTGTTTCACAATGAAGCAGAGAACCAGATGTTAACCTTTTAATAAAATCAGACTGTAGCGATCGCAGTAGTGTAATCCAGTCCATTATGTTTCTGCGAATCTTTTGATGAGATTATTCTATTAAAATATCTATTCGGCGTAAAGCTTTTAATTAACTCTTTAGGTGCAGCCATGTCTGATTATGCCAGAGTTTTAAAGAGTTGAGAGAGTGCGATCGCTCTTAATAATACATGAAATATTAGCTAACCACCAATCGCGCAAATGACCCAAAATCAAAACCCCAACCCAAACTCTCTCACCGATTCCAGTCCCCCCTCGAAGAGCGGGGAGGGGGTTAGGGGGTGGGGTTCCGGGATACCCTTGGTAAACCCCACACGAACTTTGGAAAAAACTTAAGCCATTAGCGCGACAGATGCGATGTGAACCAACTCCCTCAGAAAAGCTACTTTGGGAAATAGTCAAGTTCATCTTTTTATGAATCCAGTCTTACCTTATACCATTTCACTAAAATCCTGATACAAATTCTTTCCCCTCTGCTCCCCTGCTTGCCTAAATGTATCAACCTTAAAGTGAAACGGTATTACAAGGAATCTCCGGTTAGTATTCCCAGTTAAGTGACAGAAATCTCAAATCCTATTAAGTTGTTCTACAGTAAACCCTTCTCCCGCAACAGTGCATCAGCCCAAGCTGCATCTGCTTCTGACAACGCTGGTACTGGTTGTTGACTATAATCTACTACCAAATCATAGCCGTAGATATCATATACCTCATTTAACAATGTTTGCAAATTTATAACTGGTTCCGTATCTCCAGAGCGCAAAGGCAGGAGAAAAGGTGGAATTGTATCTAGTAAATTAAAAGCATATAAGTCAGCATAAGGACGGCGATCGCCACGACAAACTAAAATTCGATATTGACTCTGAATATCATTGCCCATCATTGGCATTGGTTCACCTTTACGCAGTAAATCAATTTCAACTAAATTACTACGACTGGCTAATACTTGTTCGCGTTTCTCTTGATATGTCTGCCGTCCTTTCCCTGTACGTTTATTTGTAGGAGATAAAATTTCAATAGTAGTAACTAATGCCTCTGTTCCTACTTCTCGCACTTCTAAATATCCTTCCCTGATGGAAACAGGCATAGGAATCTTTACTTTTATAGGTTCAGGCGTTGGTGCGGCTACTGCTACATTTGTATTTGTAGAATCAGTTACAGTCTGCCGATTCTTCACAATCACATCAGGAATGCCAACAAGTAATGAATTCTCATCAGTGGTTTCATACATCCGCACCTCTACAGCAACTCGATATTTAGGACGCAATTGGGGAGATAAAAACCTGGCAATTTCACTAATTAGCAAGTGATGTAACCCTGGAAATAATTCAGGATGTTCTAAATACGGGTTCATTCCAGGAAATATGGAAGGCATTGATTTAACTCCTATTTTCTTCTTTAACGCAGTCCTTTCTCCCGTAACAATGCGTTTGCCCAAACTACATTCTCTTCTGGAAATTTGGACACTGGCTCTTTGCTGTAATCTATTACCAAGTCATAACTTGCACGATCATAAATCCCAGCTAATAAACTCTGCAAATCCACCAAAGGTTCACTATCACCAGCTTGCAAAGGCAATGAAAATGCAGGAATTATATCTTGCAAATTAAAAGCATATAAATCAGATTGGGGACGATTTTCTGCCCGACTTACCAAAATCCGATAATCATTTTGCGTACCATTTCCAAAAACTAACATTGGTTCCCCAACACGTAATAAATCAATTTCCACCAAATGTGTTAAACTTCCCAATACTCGCTGCCGCTTAATTTCGTATGCGTTGCGTCCTTCTCCTGTACGTTTATTTTTAGGTGATAAAATTTCAATTACTGTCACTACTTCTTTTGTTCCCACCTTTCGCACTTCTAAATATCTTTCCTTTACTATCTCAGGTATGGGAACTGTCACTGTTTTAGGTTTAATTGCAGGTGTAGCTACAGCTATATTTGGTATTTTAGGATTTATTGCTGCCTGTGAATTTTGTACTATTACATCAGGAATACCAACCAAAAGTTTGTCATCGCCAGTAGTTTGATAAATTCGTTCTTCAATAGCGACAAAATATTTAGGACGTAGTTGAGGAGATAGATAATCTGCGATCGCAACTATTAGTCTCCCATGTACTCCTGGCCATAATTCAGGATCTTCTAAATACGGGTTCATTCCTGGAAATGGATAAGTCATAACAAATATCTCAAAACCAAAATTTTAATTTTATGGCATCAGCTATAGAGGGGGTACAGATGTACGCCCCTACATATCTATCTTTATCAGGTATTTCGTGAAATAGTATTACCTCATATCATAGCCAAACAAATTCGGGTCTACTTCTCCTAACTGCAACTCTGCTAAACCATACTCCGCCCATCGCCTCTCTACCATCGCCGCCACATCTGGATCAGATTCCAAAGGCGAACCCCATTCATGGTCTGTTTCCGGCGGAATCTTTGTAGTCGCATCAATTCCCATCCGTCCACCTAAGCCAATCTTTTCACTGGCGAAATCCAAGGTATCAAAAGGTGTATTTGGCAGAATAAAGACATCCCGCACTGGGTCAACTTTAGAACTAATCGCCCATACAACTTGACGCGGATCGCGAATATTTATGTCTTTATCCACAACAATTACAAATTTGGTGTAAGTAAATTGTGGTAAAGCACTCCAAAACGCTAAAGCTGCCCGTCGCGCTTGTCCGGGATATGCTTTATCAATAGAAATAATCGCCGCTTTATAACTCAAAGCTTCCATTGGTAGGAAGAAATCAACGATTTCTGATACTTGTTGCCGCAGAATAGGCGTATAAATACGATTTAGTGCGATCGCCATCATCGCTTCTTCTTTAGGTGGACGACCGCTAAATGTTGTTAAGTAAATCGGATTTTTCCGGTGCGTCATACACTCAAAGCGTACCAATGGCGAGTCTTCTACACCGCCGTAATAACCCATGTGGTCGCCAAAAGGCCCATCCGATAAAACTTCTCCTGGTGTAATCGTCCCTTCTAAAACAAATTCTGAATCTGCGGGAACTTCTAAATCGACAGTTTTGCATTTCGCCAACTGCACACCAGAACCGCCGTAAAGTCCAGCAAACAGCCATTCTGATAAATCTACAGGTATAGGTGTAGCTGCTGCCATGATAATTAGAGGATCTACACCAAGTGCGATCGCAACTTCTAATTTCTTCCCACGTTCGGCCGCTTTTCGCAAATGCCTTGCCCCACCCCGCACCGATAACCAGTGAACCGTCATCGTATTCTTGGATTGTAGTTGCAAGCGATACACACCTACATTTGGAGTACCCGTCTCGCAATCTTTGGTAATTACTAGTCCCAAAGTGATAATCTTGCCAGCATCACCAATATAAGGACGTATCAAGGGCAACTTGTTTAAATCTAAATCATCGCCTTGAACTACAACTTGCTGACAAGCAGGGAAAAAGTCCCGTCCTGGTTTCGCTTTTACCACATCAAACAGCACTTTCCCAAAATCTATCGCTTGGGAAATCTTCTTCGGCGGTTTTGGCTGTTGCAGCATACTTAGTTTTTTCCCCAGAGTTTCCAACTCCTCTGGATGCTGCATATTCATCGCCCAGCAAATCCTTTCCACAGTTCCCATCAAATTCACTGCCACAGGGAAAGAAGCGCCTTTGACATTTTCAAACAACAATCCTGGGCCACCTTTTTGCAGCATCCGGTTGGAAATCTCAGCAATTTCTAAATCTGGGTCAACTAAAGCTGAAATTCGCCGTAATTGTCCCTTATCTTCCAAAATTTTAATGAATCCCCGCAAGTCTCTTGCCATTGTTCTAATAAAGCTGATTATTTAAGAAGTGTGAAGCGCTTTCTTATATTATGGGGCATTGGGTATTGGAAAGAGGCAGAGGGGCAGGGAGCAGAGGGGAACGATGTAATTTTTATTTTCCCCCTTGTTGCCCCCTACTCACTTATTTACTTATTTGGGGAATTTTTGGTTTTAATTAGAAATTAACCTATTTAGTAACTTTTCTTAACTGTGTTTTCCAAAGTGTTTAGTTATTGTATCTAGGGATATGCAATTATTTTTTACAAATAAGCGCTAACCTGATCAAACATGGCCAGAATATACTATACCTTCCTGGCGGGCGGCCTTGTTATATGGCCCCTGCCGGATTTATTTGTTACAAGCTGCGATTGTGCCTTGCTTTTAGGTTTTTCTTAATTTTTATGAGTTTGCGTTAGCGTAGACTAACCCAGGCATCGACTCCCCTATCAATATATAATAGGTAACAGGTATTTCGTTAAATGGTATAAGGAATATTTTTTAAGCTGATCAATGAATTTGATTAATTTTCAATACTATCAATAACTCATTATTTTTTGAAACATAATTAAACTAAGAATACTACGCCAATAATTTATGATTTTCAAGTAATAATGTCGACTTTACCAGTGTCAATATCGTAACAAGCGCCAACAATTTTTAGTTTACCTTCACTGCTCAATTTAGCTAAAATTGTTGAGCTTTCCTGCAATTTTTCAGCCTGATATTGAATATTCGCTATAACTACATTCTGCATACTATCACCCGTTCTTAACTTTACTCTTTCTACAGATGGTTTGATACCCTCAATAATCAAACCAATTCTGCCAGAAAGTGGTTCGTTTTTGATTGCTTCTGCTACTGCACCGCATCTTTTATGACCTAAAATCACAATCAACTGCGAACCTAAAACTGTTGTAGAATATTCCAGACTACCTATAACTGTGTCACTGACGACATTACCAGCAACTCGCACAACAAATAAATCTCCAAGTCCTTGATCGAAGACGATTTCCGCAGGGACTCTGGAATCTGCACAACCTAATATAGCGGCAAAGGGATATTGAGCTTTAGCAACTAATCGCAAATGTTCTAGTGATTGATCGGGATATTTACGTTTTTGTTGGATAAATCGTTGATTACCATCCAGTAAGCGTCTGATAGCTTCATTAGGACTAACTGGATTAGGGTTGCCTGGATGAATATCAGCAATAGCAGTTTGCTCTGTATTCCAAAAACTATCACCAAAAGCAGTAGCTGTAATACCTACTAAACTGGCAAATTTTAAGAAATTACGTCGCCCTACAAATCCATTAATTCGACTCATCAATCTACCAGAAAACAAAGCTGTTCTCAGAAAGATATCAGACTTAAGCAAGATGCAATAGTACCCTTTTACACGATTTAAGAGTCATTTAATCTTCAGATAGCATCGTAATTTAGAACTTAAGTATATAGGCATAACTAAACATATAAGAAAATCCTAGTTCGTAGTAAGCGATTCATCGCTTATAGCAAGTTTTAGTAAGACAAAATATTTACTACAAACCAATTATTTACCCCTATGTATATATTTTCTGTATTCTTTGGGAATACTTAACACAGTATTGGCTATATTTATGACTTTTTTAAACAAAATCAACTGGAATTTTCTACGTAAAAATTCTCAAAATAGCTCTGGCATAGATCCATTTGCCCCTATCCAACCATCTACAACACCATTAACCCCTAAAAATCTAGCTAAATTAGAGCATGAAATGGAGCTAGAGAGGCAGGCTCTCAAAAAATCCTCTCAGCAAGTGCATAGCAAAACCAAGCGGGGTATAGGTAGTAAACTTATTTGGATAACAATACTTATCGGTATTCCGATTGGTGTGATTTGGGTGGCAAACCAGCCTTACCAGGTGATTCGCCGTCCGCTGATACTCCATGCACCTTTTTTGTTGCTACCCAGCTATATAAGTATGGATAATCACTATCGACAGGCGTTGGTATCAGTCGAGCAAGCTGAACAATTGATTGAAAAAGCTACCAGTCCAGCAGATTTGGCTTTGGGAGAAGAGAAGCTACACGAAGCACAAAAACATTTAGATCAATTACCAACTTCCTTTGTTAACGATTGGTCTGAATATAGATATTGGTGGTACGATTCGCGCTTTAGCATCTACGGTTTTAATGCATTTCGGAGTCAAGTTGGACAACTAGAAGCTAAAGTTTTTCAAGAAAAGAATGCTCAATCTTTGCTTACCAATAACATGCAGACCCTATTAAATACCAAACAACAATATGAACACGCCACAACAGCAACTGATAAACAGACTGCAACAGCTGCTTGGCAGACGGCGCTTAATCAATTAGAGCAGATTCCTGGTCAAACTCTGGCAGGAAAAACTGTACAAAACCAACTAGATAATTATAAGCGTGAGTTTCAGGAAGTTGTTGGATTGGCCGCTGGAAACGATCGCATCAGTGCCTTAATTACCGCAGCGCGACAATTTTCTTGGCAAGCTGCCAAAGCTGGTCAAAATCCACCACACACCGTAACTGAATGGCGACAAATAGAAAATTTGTGGATAGAAGCAATTGAGCGGCTTAAAGAGATTCCTTCAAAAGACGTAGCTGGTTATACCGAGGCACAGAAATTATTAGCAATTTATGAGGCTAATTTAGGTCAAGTTAAGGTAAGGCGGCAAGCTGAGGCAGATGGTGTGGAGGCTTTAGAAGCAGCACAACGAGAAATTGAAAGCTTTTTAGCTTCAATTCCTGCTGATGCTCATGATGTACAGCACAATCGGGTATTGAGCCAATTGCAAAGTATTATTAATCAGTTAGAAAAAGTGCAAAATGGTACTACAGCCTATCTTAAAGCTCAAGAGTTACTACTGTCGGCAAATAATAAACTTAGGCAGCTACAGATTAAATAAATGGTAGCGATCGCTTTAGTATGTTAATCTCTCCGCCAAAAATTTTTGCAATATTATAATGAATTGGCTGTACGCTCCTACTTATATATCAGATATTTCGTGAAATGATATTAGACCATTTGTACTATATATTTTCTGTTTAATTTCTAGCCAGTTGTGGTGAAGCGGTGACGCTCGTGCTTGTTAAGTGCGTCTAACCCTAAAAGGGTAGTTCACACGGGCGTCAACAACTGGCCATTGGGTGGGATTTTTGAGACGGGAATTGATCCCTTGTAGAATTTTCTCAATGTCCCAGTAACCCTGTTGATATTTCAATTAAAACTGCAACAGAAAAATTTTGGATGCCAAATTGCCAAAAGCACTTAATCAATTTTGATTGGGTAAACATAGGCATTTTTATACCATGAGAAAACGCCCCAGGTTTCCTCTGGAGCGGCTTTGCAGGATTTGTTGCGACTCAGCAGTATATTAAAAACTGATGCAGAACTTTATATATAGGAAGTTCGGTAAGCCTTCATGTTGAATTAAGGTTCTGCCCAATCCAGTTAATTTGCATTTTAGTCATTTTTTCGTGAATGAATGTCCTGTTTTACCTTTTTACTCCCTGTAGATGTGATTAGAAACGCAAGGATTATTGGGGAGAATTCTTTGAGCATCGAAAACGACGGTCGCGGCAGTGGCAGGAATAGTTCTAGCTTTTGTATTAGTTTATAGATAGCGTAGGCGCACCCCGCCTTAAACATCGCTATCGCCTGGTGAAGTTTCCTTATTAAAGTGGTCTTATATTGAATGGGGGCAAGAGTGAAAATCCGAATTAATGTCTTTTACCTGCTCCCAGATATAGCTCACCCACTTTAGGATCGTTCAACAGTTCTTGACCTGGGCCTGAAATAGCATCGCGTCCTGACTCCAGTACATAGCCGCGATTAGCCATTTCTAAAGCCTTACGGGCATTTTGTTCCACTAATACGATCGCAGTACCCGCCTGATTAATTTGTTTAATCTGCTCAAACACTTGTGTCACCAAAATCGGGGACAAAGCAGCAGATGGTTCATCCAAAATCAGCAAACTAGGTTCCAACATCAAAGCTTTACCCATCGCTAGCATCTGGCGTTCTCCCCCGGAGAGAGTACCAGCGCGTTGACGACGGCGATCGCTTAGTCTGGGGAACATAGCAAATATTTTATCTTTAATTGGTTTCAGAGGAACGTTAAGCACAAAAGCACCCATCTCCAAGTTCTCTTCAACACTAAGGGAGGGGAAAACATTGGCGATTTGCGGTACGTAGCACATTCCTCGCTGAACTATTTCATTGGACTTTAGCCCCACGAGATTTTCACCTTTGAAGGTAATTGTCCCTGTGTGCGGGATCAAAAGCCCAAAAATTGCTTTTGCTAAAGTAGATTTACCAGCGCCGTTGGGGCCAATTACAGTTACCAATTCGCCTGGTGCAACGCGGAAATTTACGCCTTGCAGGATATCTACATCTTTAATGTATCCAGCGTGGACATTTTGGACATCTAGTAAATAGTCATTTGTCATTTGTCATTTGTCATTGGTCATTGGTCAACAGTCAAGTTAAAAATAGCTATTGACTGTTGACTATGGACTATTAAGGAGTTTTTTGCAACTCTGGTCGTTCTTCTGCAAGAATTGCCCCTTCTACTGGGCAAACTTGGAGACATATACCACAATCGATGCAAGTGGCAAAATCAATCCAGTACCAATCAGTTCCCTTGGCATTTTTGCCTGGGCCATCATGAATACAAGCAACTGGACAGGCATCTACGCAGTCAGCAACGCCTTCACAGACTTCTGTAACAATTGTGTGCGGCATGTTCTCGATTCCCTCTTTTCTGTATCGGCTATTTCTAGCCTAGCAGGGGGTGGGGGACAAGGGGACAGGGGACAAGGGACAAGGGGACAAGGAGACAAGGGGCAGGGGGGATGGAAAAGAGGAATTGGGGCAGGGTGCGTTTTGCAGGGTAAAAAGTTTCCCCTTTGCTCCCTGCTCCCTAGCTTTTTCATTCCCCTCTGCTCCCTGCTCCCTGCTCCTCTGCCTCTTCCCAATTCCCACTAACGCAATGGTTCAATTTTTGGGGAGCCATCAGCTTTCATCCAAACAATTTGGGCAATGCCGCGATCGCTTGCATATTGGCGAATAGCATCTGCATCCCTTCCCCCTAAATCAATTTCTACGCGCACTAAATCAGTAGAATCTCTGAGTTTTTGCGCGTAGGCAAAGGCAGAGGCGTTAGCGCTAGCTGTCTCTGGTACTACCAACCAGTCACTCGTTGGAGTTGACTGTGGTAATTGCTGAGTAGACAACAGAACTTGGTATAAATCTTCAATACTTAGTCCAAAACCAATACCGGGAATGTTTTCTCCTTGGGGATGATATAGCCCCAAAAGCTGGTCGTAGCGACCACCGCGCCCTAAAACTCTAGCTTGAGATTCGGTATCATTAACAACTTCAAAGACGATACCAGTGTAATAGTCTATGGTCTGGATAAGGCTGAGGTCGAGGATTAACGGAAATTTTTTCTCTGATTCTAGTAATTCTACTAGGGATTTGAGGTTATTTACTGCCTCTCGCTGTTCTTCATCTAGATCCAAACTACTAACTTTTTGCAACACGTCTGCACTGGGGCCACGCAAATCAAGCATGGTTCGGGCGCGATCGCGTAGTTTATCACTTAGGGGTAAAGTATCTATAGTAATGCGATCAAGATGAGCGATCGCACTGCGAACTTTATCCTGTAAATTAGCAGGAAAAGCACTCAGGAGCGATCGGGTAATTCCCGCTTCACCTAAAATTAAATGCCATTCCTGCAACCCTAGTGCTGCTAAACAATCTGCTACTAACAGTAGTACTTCTGCATTCGCCAACAATCCGCCAGCACCTAATAATTCCACCCCAGCTTGATAAAATTCTTGTTGGCGATTGTGTCTATCCCAAGTGCGGCGAAACACATTAGCGTTGTAGTACAACCGTTGCGGATAAGTTGCATTTGCCATGCGAGTGACTACTGTACGAGCAATGGATGCTGTTAATTCTGGACGTAGCCCTAATTCATCATCTTCACCATTTTGTAGTTGAATCACCATCTGGCGCTGGATTGCTTCCCCCGCCATCAAAGTATCCATGCGTTCTAAAGTCGAGGTGATAATCCTGTGATATCCCCAACGGTGAAACACCTGCTGTAATCTATCTTCAATCCAGCGTTTTTTCTCCACATCCAAGGGCAATAAATCCCTGGCTCCTGCTGCTGGTTGATACACCATTATTTTTTCTTCCCACCAAACAAACCACCGAACAAACCACCACTACCAGATTTCTCTGGTTGCTTATCTCCATTATTGGCGGATGAAGTCACCTTATGATCACTTGGTTGTTGTCCTATAGCTCTATCTATTTTAGGTTTCCATTGCAAAGCCGCTTCGTCATTGGGGTCTAATTTGAGGGCATTGTCGAAGTGAATTTTTGCCATTTTTAGCTGATTTTGCTTCAAATACACCATTGCAATTAAACTATGGCAATGACTATTTTTAGGTTCTAGCTTCAGGGCATCCTGCAACTCTACTTTGGCTTGAGCAAATTGGTTTTTATCAATCAAAGATTGAGCGCGACGAATATATTGTTCTACAATCGAGTCTTCTTTTGGTGGTGCTGGTGCTGGTGCTGGTGGTGTATTTGACTGAGGCGTAACTGATTCAACTTTGGGTTGAGCAGGTGGCCGCGGCGCTGCGGATGTTTTGCTTGCACTCCGCATTAAATACACTAAATTCAACTCACTAACTTGGGCAATGACTTGCAGCGCTTGCTCTAAAGAATCATATTGGGTTTCAGCGATTTTAGCGATCGCACTTTTATAGAAATGCTCAAGATTGGGTGTCTGGGCTAACTGTTTAGCCAACTCGGTGGTGAGAGTCACTGAAGTAGATTCTTGTAGCAGGCGCTTGCCAATTTGCGACAAAATTAAAATATATTCCGTGCGAGTGCGATCGCCACACAGTTTTTCGTAAGCTGGGTTAACCAGCTTTGATAAAAATTCGTTGCCTAGCTGTTTTTGTTCATCAGTTTCAGTAAAACTACTATCCGGGTGTAAGCGACGGGCAATTTTAAGATAGCGTTTGCGAATCTCTTTGACATCCGCATCCACTGGAACGCATAAAACTGCGTGATGATCTATGAAATCATATTTAAATAGTCCACGATCTATTTTGAAAGACATATAGAGGTTTTGCACCAAAGCAGCAGTTAGATTCCTCTTAGTTTACCCAAAGTAAGGGGGAAAGCTCCCACCTGCTAAACCCATGCTGACAGTGGTGGAACTTGTAAAAGTTCGTTACTGAGAGAGTCGTGAATATAACTATTTGTGGCAAGAATTCTACCTGACTCAATTTTGACAGGTGTCCCATCGTAAGCGGTAACTTTACCCCCAGCCTCTTGTAACAAAATTATCCCGGCGGCGATATCCCAAGGAGAAAGCCCTCGTTCCCAGTAACCATCGACACGTCCACAGGCGACATAAGCCAAATCTAGCGATGCGGAACCGCTTCGTCTGACTCCTTGAGTAAGATGAGTCAGGTGACTAAATTCTGCATAGTTGTTATCAGAGGTTTCGCGGCGATCATAAGCAAATCCTGTCACTAGTAAGCTTTTATTAAGTTCCGATGTTACCGAAACCTGAATGGGGCGACGATTACGCGTTGCTCCCAAGCCAGCAGCAGCCCGGAATAGTTCATTATGGAAAGGGTCATAAATTACACCAACTTGAGGGATGCCATTAATTAACAGTCCAATGGAAACAGCAAAAAATGGGTATTGATGAGCGTAGTTGGTTGTCCCATCTAGGGGATCTATTGCCCAAAGGTATTCATTCTCTTGATTTCCTAATTTTCCTGATTCTTCCGCAAGGATAGAGTGATCGGGAAAGTGGCGACGCAAAATTTCTAAAATCACCTCTTCTGAGGCTTTATCAGCAGCAGTTACTAAATCACCAGGGCGACTTTTTTCAATAATTGCGTCTTCTAATTTACCTAAATAACCTTGCAAAACAACACCAGCAGCTAAGGCCGCTTCAGTAGCAATATCTAGAAAAATTTGTAGATTTGTCATTTGTCATTGGCCATTAATCAATAATTCTTCTTCCCTTGCCCCCTGCCCCCTGCCCCCACTCCCCACTCTTCAAAGATTTTGACGGCGAAACTCAGCAGGAGTGAGGTGCATGGGTTTTTCTGGGTTCCAGATTCCTTGGCCCATGAGTCTAGCCCATTGTTGGGCACGTTCTAAACGCTGGTCATATTTGTGATTAGGCGATCGCTCAACAAACATTGCGTTCCCTTGTTTCACTAATTCCTCATTCAACAACACCTTATTTTTCCACACATAAGCTAGAGTTCGTCCGATTTTGTCTTTTGTTTCTAAATCAAACTCCAGCGTTACCGATTGTTCTGCACCTCCAATTAGATTTTCTAACTGTTCTTTTGCTGCGTCCCCCCAAGGCCGCTGTCGCAAATCTGGTGCATCAATGCCAACTAACCGCACTTGGGAAATTAAATTTGGTTGTTCAGCCATGCCTATCACTTCCAAACTTTGCCCACTAACTATCCGCGCTACTTTTACCTGAGCCTCATTGTTTGGCAGTTGGTTTTTACCTTGGCAACTCACTAAGAGCAACAAGCAAGCCAAAATCGCTATTTTGCGCACCCAATCACCAAGATGCATCGGCATTAAAATTTTGCCTATGGTCACTGTTGCGCGATCGGTAATTTTGAACAAAAGAGGCAGGAGGAATAATGTCTTTTGCCTCGTGCTGCGACCAGAGGTTTGGGTTTGAATGCCCCACTTCTTCAAGTGACTCTCGCTCAGGTAGGGTTGATGAGCAAAACCTCCTGTCTCCTGCCTTCTGCCTCCTGCCTTATTCAATTGTTTATTCCTCATCTAAGGGTAAACCCGCTTTAACTTTCCCCCTAGCAAAATACCGGCCAAACTGGAGTTCGTAGACTTCATCTTCGTCTTGTGTCTCCACCTCCAAATCAGAACGGGGGTAACTCACACACAACAAGGCATAACCTTGTCGACGTAAATCTGGCGACAATCCGATCGCCTCCGGTTGATAAATTTCTCCCGATAAAACTCTTACCGCACAAGTGGTACAAGCCCCGTTACGACAAGAAAACGGCAGTTCTACCCCTTGTTTTTCGCCAGAGTGCAGGATGTAGCGGTCTTCTGGGACTTGTAGGGTGTGAGTTTGGCCAGTGGCGCGATCGCGAACTCTAATTGTGTATGTACGGGACATCTGGATTTGCGTTTTAGAATTGGGACTTTCAGATTCAATTTAAAATATCTTTCTTTATCTTTGCATTTTCTGGGATTCTATAGTATGATCGTAACTTGTGGCACCTGGAGAGGTGGCCGAGTGGTTTAAGGCGCAGACCTGGAAAGTCTGTTTAGGGAAACTTAACGGGGGTTCGAATCCCCCCCTCTCCGTTCTCAAAGCTAGTCTAAATATATAGTTTGAACCAGATTTCTACAAATAGTCAGGTTCTTTAAAAACCAATATGGTTTAGTTAAGGCTAAAAACTGAAATCGGCGTCGCTTGGAAAGCCACTATGCCCTTGCGGTTTTCCCAACCTATTTGCAGCTAGTTCCAAGGGAAAAGTAAGTGACGTTTGAAGTAAAAAATCAACATTTTATACTGACAAACTTTATATCCACAACTAAAGTTTTTATCAATACCTCTTTCCTCCTGCTCTCGACATCTTCTTGTAACATTTGTTTATTTTTTACTCATAATTGAGCCATTTTGTAAAGTGGCCAAACTCCTACTTCAGTAGGGCGACAGCCTGATGAACAGATCAGGTAAATTAAGATAAGTAAAGAAAACGCTTTGAACTAAATGGCAGCTCTAAGCTTACAAGAAATTTCTACTCAGTTAGAAAGTCCGAATTTACGCGATCGCATGGTAGCCCTAGCCAATCTGCGTCATGCGTCCCCTGAGGATGCAGTTCCTTTGATTAAAAAGGTACTAGACGACGAATCTTTGCAACTGCGATCTATGGCAATTTTTGCCCTTGGAATCAAGCCGACACCAGAATGTTATTCAATTTTGGTCAAAATTCTCGAAAATGACCCCGATTATGGGATACGCGCTGATGCTGCTGGTGCTTTAGGATATTTAGGTGATGCCAGAGCTTTTGAGGTGCTTTCACGGGCATTTTATGAAGATACTGATTGGCTAGTACGCTTTAGTGCAGCCGTTTCTCTTGGTAACATTAAAGATCCTCGTGCCCATCAAATTCTTATTCAGGCATTGGATAGCAAAGAAGTAGTATTGCAGCAAGCTGCAATCTCTGCACTCGGAGAAATTCAAGACATTGAGTCAGTCGATCAGATCCTGCGCTTTGCTCAATCAGATGACTGGTTAGTAAGGCAGCGTTTGGCAGAAGCTTTGGGTAATCTTCCTACTCCCAAGAGTGTTTCAGCTTTAAAATACCTAGAAAAAGACAATCATTTCAACGTTGCTGAGGCAGCCAGAATTGGCCTCAAAAAGCTTGAAGAAATAGGCAATCAAGCTTAATAATATTAGAGCATCCTGCTACCTTTTAATAATTAAGTGGGAATTTTAGCATTTTGATGCAGGGTAATTTCATTCATGAATATTGAAGAGTTTTTTCAGTTAAGTACTGGTAAATGGTTTTCTCATCGTACTAGTCAACATTTGGCTTTTAACCAATCTGAAGAGAGCAAGTCAGACATCATCATTGAGGCGCTGGCACTAGATGATCCACAAGTGATCAAACTGTGTCAACAGTACGAAATTAATCCTAGTTCTGCCTCTTGTGCTGCCAAAATTACCTGGAACGGCACAATAGAAAAAGATAAAACAAAACACAGTGGTTCAACTGTGTTAGTTTCTGTAACTAATGCAGATAATCTAGCTGAAGGTAAGTTACTACGGGAAGTGGTTGATGGTAATAAAACTCCAGTTGCCGGACACTATAAATTTGACAGCGATGGCGCTTTAATCCTAACTATAAAAGATGAAATCATGTCATTAGAGGAGCGTCTGTGGTTTGCTAGCCCCAATTTGCGAATGCGGGTAAATGTCCTCAAGAGTTCTGATGGATTTAGTATCGCTTCCTTTACTTCTGAGATTCGCATGGGTGGTTTTCCACCAGCTGCGAAGGCTTCTGAGGCGGCTAATTCAGTATCGAGTTAGGTTGTGTAGGCTGTGTTATGCCGCTCTCTTACGCACCATCTTAAATTTTTACTGCGTTTTTCGGTGCGTTAGGACTAATGTCCATAACGCACATTTTTATGTTAGAAGAAATCCAAATAAAAAAATACCAAGCTGTGGTTGATTCCATAGTGAGAAAAAACTTAGATATATTTCTCTTGGCGTTGAAACTTTTTAAATTTGTAAGAAGTTAGCGATCGCCTGCGGTAGTGGCAAAATAATTACAATCAACAACGCCATTGCCAGTAATCCCCAAACGTCACGTTGGTTATCCAATTCAGTGACATCATTTAGCGCAGGCTCATCAATCAATGGCATAAATAATAAGATAATTGCCCACACCAAAAATTCTTCTCTTACTAAAGCCAGTAATAGCAATAACACGCGAGCAATTTGCCCAATTATCATCGCAGTTCGTTGTCCAAACATCGCATGGACAATGTGACCTCCATCTAGCTGTCCCACAGGCATTAAATTTAAGGCTGTAACAATTAGTCCCAAAAAACCAGCTACTGCAACTGGATGCAAATCAAGGGCTGATTTTGCCGTTAACTGACTACCCAAGGCTAGCTTCGAGAGTACCGCAAGTAAAATGGAGTACTTGGGATTAAGGGCATCAGGATTCAAAAGTCGGGTTTTTTCAGTGATGGAAACTACATCAGAATGAGCCAAACCCCATATTAGTAATGGCACAGTCACCACAAAGCCTGCAATTGGCCCAGCTATACTAACGTCAAATAAAGCTTTGCGGTTGGGAATCGGACTACGCATCTGAATAAATGCCCCAAAAGTTCCCAAGAAGAAGGGTATGGGAATAAAGTAAGGTAAAGTCGAGCGAATCTTGTAGAATTTAGCTGTTAAATAATGCCCAAGTTCGTGAATACCCAAAATAGTCATTAACCCTAAAGCATAGGGCAATCCCTTGAATAGAACATCTGGGTTAGATAGAACTTTGAAAAAAGAACCAATTTGCCATATAGGCGGAAGAGAAACACCAGCAATTTCCACTCCCACCAAGGTAGTAGTTACCAAAGTAGCTGCTAGTAGTAGAAGTGCTAGTCCTGGACGAGTTAAGCGTTCCTGTTCGCGTCGTGGTGTATTTCTCTCTTTAGCAGCTTGAATGTTAGGAACCAGTACAAAGAAAGGTTTGTCATTTAAGCCTTCTTGAAAGATCAGCAGGAAGCGATCGCCAAATTGTGCTTCAATATTAGTCTTAATCTGCTGATAGGCGTTGCTAGCTTTAGTTCGCAACTGACCACGGCAAATCACGGCTTGTGGTCGATACTCAATATTTTGAACGTAGTATACAGACCAAGGAAAACAATTTCGTAGTTGAGTTTCTTCCGTTGGCTCAATGGGACGCACTATTGGTTCTGTAATCGGCTGGATAGTCGGCTGTGATTCTGAGGCTTGGGGTTGGGTTTGGGTCTGTGTATCTCTTGGCGATCGACGTCCCCATTGAAACAACGTCCAGTACAACACTGTAGAGACAAATATTGACCAAAGAATCAGCGCTGGCGGTGGAGGTTGTTTCGGCCCATACACCAGCGTCCATCCACTCAACAGTAATGCTGGTGCCATTAAAACCAGCCACAACAACCATACTGGCGTCCGGGTGATCCGAGCGACGCTGTGCTGCACCATTAGATAAGTAGCTAGCCCCAAAAGGAGGATAAATAGAAACCAAAATGCCATATTATCTTCAGTAATTTTGACAAAACGTCCCACCAGTAGCTTCAGCACCATAGCATTCACTACAAGGCAGACCTCAAATTCCAATTTTTTTTCACAACGGTTAACAGTGCTGGTTAACGCTCAAGTTTCAATTCTTTAGAATTTCCACACTGTAACCAGATTGTCTACAACTCCTCAGTTTCGGTTTTTTGATTATGTGCCCTCTACCTCAAGTGCCAAGCCATACAACTAAGCCACCACGGGCTGTTTTCTCTAACGAAGTTTCTAGCGGAGGTTCTCTGCAATCGGACTTCGCACAAGAGAGCATTTTTGCTTTTCCACCCAATCGGGACACATTAGGGGGAACCTCTTATCTTATTGTAAGAAATGAAGGCAATATCCTCATAGACTGCCCTGCCCTAGACCAAACAAATGAAGATTTTTTGCGATCGCATGGAGGCGTGCGTTGGTTATTTATCACCCATCGAGGCGCGATTGGCAAGACTGCTGAATTTCAGCAAATCTTTAGCTGCGAGGTGTTGATTCAAGAGCAAGAAGCTTACTTGTTACCAGGCTTAACCTTAACTACCTTTAGGCAGGAATTTACGCTTGATAGCGCAGCCCAAGCGATTTGGACACCAGGTCATTCTCCCGGTTCATCTTGCTTCTACTACAGTGAACGTGGAGGTATATTGTTTTCTGGTCGTCATTTACTCCCTAATCAGCATGGTGAAGCAGTACCATTACGGACAGCTAAAACCTTTCACTGGCTCAGGCAAATCCAGAGCCTTCAATTCTTGTTAGAAAATTTTACACCAGAAACTCTTAGATACATTTGTCCCGGTGCTAATACAGGCTTTCTCAGGGGCAAACGATTTATCGATCAAGCTTATCAACACCTCGCCTCTCTGGATTTATCAGCTTTGCTGCGGATACAGCCTTTTTGAGGTATTGGGTATTGGGTATTGGGTATTGGGTATTGGGTATTGGGTATTGGGCATGGGGCATGGGGCATGGAGAGTTAAAACTTAAAAGTTGACCTTTTGAGGCTTGACGTTGACCTTCTGAGGCTCAATGTTGACCTTCTGAAGCTCGACGTTGACCTTTTGAGGCTCAATGTTGATCTTCTGAGGCTCGACGTTGACCTTTTGAGGCTCGACGTTGACCTTTTGAGGCTCGACGTTGACCTTTTGAGGCTCGACGT